>JAFAAW010000040.1 GCA_023426365.1 Pseudomonadota bacterium | reverse complement strand
CGGCGCGATGATTTCCCATTCTTTTTCCGACAGGTCGAAGCGGGCCATGACCAAACTCCCAAGCATTTGGGAGGTTGAATCACAAACTCGCCTCAATGGGAATCCTGTTTATGGGTACAGAACCTAGGACAAACGCAGGACGGTCCAGGCCAGGACGCAGGGCAGGGCGGTGGTCGGTACCCATTTCCAGCGCGCCCACCAGCCGCCGCCCGTCTCGCCCCAGGCGGGGGCGCATCGGCCCAGTGCGCGGCCGCTCAGCCACAGCCCCAGGGCGCCCAGCAGCGCCAGCTCCAGCGCCATGTCGATGGCGAACAGCCCGGCCAGCGCGAAGGCCACCGCCAGCGCCTTCGTCGCCAAAGCGATGCGTCGCGCCGCCAGTTCGCCAAAAGCGGCCACGCTCAGCCCCTCGACCGCGTCGTGATGTTCGGCGACGGCGAACAGATGGCGCGCCGCCGGCGGCAGCAACGCCAGCAGCACCATCACCGCGATGAACAGGGCGGGCCAGTTGATCCAGCGTTCCAGCCATTGCCGCTGCGGGCCGTTCAGCACGTCGAAGCCCACATGGCCCAGCGCGTTGGCCGATGCCAGCGCGAACAGGGCGGCGCCGCACACGAACATGGTCCACACCGCCAGCAGCGGCCGCCAGCCCAGCGCCGCCGCGCGCATGCCCTTCATGCCGGCGGCCCACAGATTGTCCTCGCCGCGGGCGGTGTCGATGGCGGCCAGCAGGGCGCCGAACAGCAGCAGGCAGCACAGGAAGCCG
The DNA here is from genome assembly GCA_023426365.1 of Pseudomonadota bacterium. Taxonomy (GTDB): domain Bacteria; phylum Pseudomonadota; class Alphaproteobacteria; order Rhodospirillales; family Magnetospirillaceae; genus Magnetospirillum. The sequence continues at coordinate 73,136 of JAFAAW010000040.1, read as the reverse complement.
CTGGCGAAAACCCACACCAGCATCAGCCAGCCGGCGGCGCGCGCCCCCACCATCATGCCCACCGGCTGAAACAGCGTGGTGGACAGCGACAGCAGCACCAGGCCGACGGCGGCGCTGGGCAATCCCCACAGGCCGGCGCGGGCGATCCGCCAGTGCCGCCCCCTGAGCCGCCGCCAGCCGCCCCACAGGCCGTCGCGGCCCGGCGTGTCGGCCAGCGCCGCCCACAGCACCGCCACCACCAGCGCGTCGGTCAGATAGGACAGCACGATCAGCACCGCCGACGTGCCCTCGAGCGGCATGAAATCCAGCAGCCAGCGCAGCGACAGCACCACCAGCGCCGAGGTGACGAAGAACAGCGGACGGCGGCGCCACAGCGCCCAGCCCTTTTCCGCCCACACGGCGCCGGCGGAAAACGGGATCGGGGCGGCCTTGCTCATGACCGCCCCTCCGTCGTGCCGACGCCCAGCTTGTCCAGGATGGCGCGGCGGGCGCCGGGCCGGGTCTTGCCCAGTTCCTCGGCGGCATCGCGCCACAGGCGCCGCTCGAAGCGCGGCGAGGCGAGGAACGCCCGCAGGCGCTCCACGGCGACATGGGCGCGCTCGCGGTCCTCGGCGGACAGCGCCATGCGCTTGATCTGGCCGGGGTCCCGCAACAGCGGCTTGGCGCGGCGCAGCTTGCCCCATGCCTTCTCGATCCGCTCCAGCCGTTCCCAGCCGCCGGCCTCGCGCACCAGGGCCGACAGGCCCATCTGCATGACGCCGCCCTGTTCCAGCGCGCTTTCCCACATGGCGTGCTCGATTTCGGCGGCGGCCTGTTTGGGCGTCATCCTCTCGGTGGCGGCCACCGCGCGCACCAGCGCGCCGTTGCCGGCCAGGGTCAGGCTGTCCAGCCCGAAGGCGTTGGCCGCGCGGCTGAGCGCGTCGGTCCGGGCATCGTCGAGGCCGTGCTCCAGCCAGTTCCATTTCCGCGCCTCCCCGGCCAAAGGCTGCGCTTGGGGCTGCAGGGCGCTCATCCGCGCCAGCCGGTCGTCGTCCGAGGGGTGGTCGGACAGGAACGCCATCGCGCGCTGGGCCAGGGGCGTGCGCTCGGCCGGGTCCAGGCGCAGCGCCATGCGCTGCCATGTTTCCACCGCCTTGGCCGGCGAAAAGCCCGCCCGCGTCATCAGTTCCAGTCCCAGCACGTCGGCCTCGCCCTCGTGGATGCGGCTTTTGGGGTTCAGCAAGGTGGTCTTGAGCGTGCCGATCATCTGGCTTTCGCGCAGCGCGCCCACCTTCAGGCTTTTGGCGACGATCCAGGCCAGGCCCTGGGCCGTCCACATCTGCCCGATGCTTTCGCGCGAATGCTGCAACAGGGCGTGGGCGACCTCGTGCGCCAGGATGGTGGCCAGGCGGTCGCGGTCGTCGTCCAGGATGTCCTCGGACAGCAGGCCCGACAGCACCACCATGCGCCCGCCCGGCAGGCACCACGCATTCACCTCGCCGTTATCCGCCAGATGCCATTCCCACGGCCAGTCGCGGGTCTGCGGGTAAAGGTCGTGGGCGGCGGCGACCAGCGGGGCGGCCACGCTGGCGACCAGCTCGGTCAGGTAGGGGTCGGCATCCAGCACGCCGTCCTCGGCGAAGCGGCGCAGCTCGTCGGCGTATTCCCGCGCCGCCAGTTCGTCGGCCACCTCGGCGCTGGTCAGCCGCACGCGCCAGCGGTCGGGCAGCAGCGCGCCCGCGTCGGTGCCGTCGGCGCGGCGGTCGCGTTCCAGCGGATTGACGGCGACGAACAGGGCGACGACGCCCGCCACCGCCACGGCGGCCGGCGCCAGCCAGCGGCGCCGCCTCGGCATTGCCGGCCTCACCCGCGCCATACCCGGCCGTGTCCGGCCCGGCGGACGGCCATGGCGGCCGCGCGGGTGTCCGGCGTGGCCGCGCTGTCTGCTTGCCCCCGCATCTGCTCCCCCTTCCCATGTCCGCCGCCCGCACGGGGCGGCGCCCACCGGAACAGTAAAGCAATCGCGCCGGCTTGTCGCGCCGTCACCCCGCCGGCAGGGTAAAGCTGAAGGCGGCCCCCTGGCCGGGTTCCGAGGCCACCCGGATGGTGCCGCCATGGTGTTCCACCACCTTCTTGCAGATGGCCAGCCCGATGCCGGTGCCGTCATAGCGGTCGCGGCTGTGCAGGCGCTGGAACACGCCGAAGACCCGCTCGAAATCCTCGGCGGCGATGCCGATGCCGTTGTCGCGCACGGTGATCGTCCAGCCCTCGGCGGCGGGTTCGGCGGATACCTGAACCACCGGCGGCCGGTCGGGGGCGTGGTATTTCAGGGCGTTGCCCACCAGGTTTTGCAGCAGCCGGGTCAGTTCCTGGGCATCGCCGGTTACCACCGGCAGCGGGCCGTCCACCTGGATCGTGCCGCCGGTTTCCTGGCGGGCGGCAGCCAGATTGTCCTGCACCTCGGCCATCACCTTGTCCAGATCCACCGCTGCCATCGGCCGTTGCTGGCGGCCGATGCGCGAATAGTCCAGCAGGTCCAGCACCAGCCGGTCCATGCGGTTGGCGCCGTCGCGGGCGAAGTTCAGGAAGTCGCGGCACTCGCCGTCCAGCGTGTCGCTCAGCCGCCGTTCCAGCAGGGTCAGGAAGCTGGATACCATGCGCAGCGGCTCGCGCAGGTCGTGCGACACCACATAGGCGAATTGTTCCAGCTCGGCGTTGGAGCGGGCCAGGGCGTCCGATTTCTCGATCAGCTTGCGCTCGGTGTGCACGGCCTGGGTGACGTCGCGGAACACCATGACCGTGCCGCCGTCGCGCATGGTGGCCGCGGTGACCTCGGCCGGAAAGCGGCTGCCGTCGCCGCGCATCAGGTGGGTCTTGCTTTCGCCGTCCGCCGGCACGGCGCGCATCTGGCCGGCCAGGGCGTGGCGGGTGTCGCCGCCGCTTGCGTCCCAGCCCAGCATGTGGCGCGCCGCCGGATTGATGAAGGTGATGCCGCCCCGGGCATCCAGGCCGCAGATGCCTTCGCCGGCCGAGCTCAGGATCAGCTCGCTGCGGCGGCGGGCATCCTCCAGCGCGCGGTTGCGTCCGGCCAGGGTGTGGATGAAATGGGCGAGCACCATGGCGAAGCCCGCGACGACCACCGTGGCGGCCAGCGCGAACAGCCCCAGTTCGCGCCGGTGGGGCAGGGTGGTGGCATGAATGTCGGCCAGGGTGTCGGATACCACCATCACCAGCGGAAACTGCCGCAGGCGGCGATAGGCGTACAAACGGGTGTCGCCGGTGACCGGTCCCGTCGCCTCGAACACGCCCTGCTCGCCGGTGAAATAGGGGCGGGTGGTGTCCAGGGCGGTGCCCGGTTCGGGGGCGGCGCCGGGGGCGCGGCCGGCGCTGGCGCGCACCACCCCGTCCAGGCCGACCAGGATGGCGCCGCCGCGCGCGCCCAGGTTCAGGTGCGGGTCCAGCCGGAACAGGTCCTCGGGGGGGATGGCGACCACGGCGACACCGTCGAAGCGGCCCTCGGCGTCGAACAGCTTGCGGCTGCACGGGATCATCATGCGGTGGCTCAGCTTGCCCATCACCGGCCGGCTGATGAACAGGGTGTCGTCGGGGCTGGTGACCTGGGCGCGGAAATGTTCGCGTTCGGCGAAGTTGACCGGTGCCGGCGCGGGCGGATAGGTGGAAAACACCATCCAGCCGTCGGCGTCGTTGACCATCACGTTGACGGTGCCGCTGGGAATGCTGACCGGGCGCAGGGTCTCGACGATCTCGCCGAAGCGGTCGCGATTGGCGCCCCAGGCATGGCGCAGATACAGCGAGGCGATGTTGATGCCGGTGAGCGAGCGCTCCACCTGCTCGCTCAGCGCCTCGACGACGCTTTCCAGCCTGACTTCCGCCGCCTGGCGGGCGCGGATGCGGTCCTTGCGCATCTCGACGGCGAAACCCACCCATACCATGGCGATGACGCCAGCCGCCAACCCAAGGACAAGGGTCGGCACCAGCCAGCGGGACCGGGTGGGGCGAAGGGAACGTCCAAACATGGCTCTAATATACCACGCATTTTTGCGGGCGCCGTGTTTTTCATCATGAGGTTGCAAGAAGTGGTTAAGTAAGAGAATTGCGCACAGGTGCGGTTGTTTTCTCGTTCGAAGGTTAGTGGTGGCTAGTTCTTTCGGAGGATACTTGCGGCAACTTCGCCCCCGCCGCTCCGCCGGCCTTGCGGCCGGGGCTTGACCGAAGGCAAGGACCCGCCGCGCATGGCCCGCCAGCATGCCCGCATGAGCAAGACCCTGATCGCCTGCGGCATCGCCATCCTGTTCGCCTCCGTCCTGGCCGGACTGGCGGCGGTCATCGCCGGCACTTTGCAATGGGTGGGCTGGCTGGCCCCCTTCAGCGCCCTGCTGCCGCCCCAGTCGCTGGTGGTCGGCGGCCTGTTCCTGGGCGCGCCGGTGGCGGCGTTCGGCTGGGGGCTGGTGTGGATTGGCGGCTGGCTGCGCGATAATTCCTAGGCGTTGGCCGCCAGCAGGGCCAGCGCCACGGCGCCCTCGCGGCTGACCGCCCCGCAGACGAAGCGGGCGGGATGGCAGAAGGTGGCGTCGGCCACCCCGGTCGCCGCGGCGAAATCGCCGTCGCGCAATCCGCCCCAGGCGTCGGGCAGCGACTTGCGCTGGGCAAAGGAATTGCGCTCGGGCGGCACCGCGCTGACCGTCCATTGCTTGCCCGCCGGGCGCACCACGTAAAGCGCCTGGGCCAGGTCCAGGTCGAACACCGCGTCCTCCCACGGCACGCGGGTCTCCAGCACGATGATGCGCGGGTCCTGGGCCGCGCGGGCGGCGGCGGCCACATTGTCCTCGGCCAGCACGGCGGCGTGGGCGCGGGCGGCGGCGCGCGCCAGCACGCGGCCGGCCAGTTCGGCGGCCTCGGCAAAGCACTGGTCCTCGTCCAGCCCGGCTTCGGCGAAGCTGGGGTTGAAGGCCTCCAGCAGGGTCGAGAAATGGCCCGGGGTCGGCGTCATGGCGCCGTTGTCCATCAGGTCGATGTCGCGGATCACGCCGCCGTCCAGCATGGCGGCGATGCGCGCGGCCTGGGCGTCGCCCAGCCCGCCGACCAGGGCGTGAACGGCCCGGACGCCGTAGTCGCGCCACACCAGCCCGGCCGAGCTGAAAGGCTCGCCATTGTCGCGTAGCGGCTTGTCGCGCATGTGGTGGTCATAGCGGCCGCGCGACGGGTCGCACACGCCGCCCACGTCGAACACCACGTCGGCCACCTCCAGCCGTTCCTGCTCACGCGTGCGCACCAGAGTGACGTCGCCGCCCAGGGCGGCTTTCAGGATGGCGAAGGCGAAACAGTCGTCGGCATGAAAGGTGCCGCTGTGGGTGGCGACGGTCGGCATGGGGATGTCCTGCGGTGAAGATGGGGGGGACGGCGTTCAGCCCTGGTTTCCGGCCAGGAACAGGCCGTAGGCCGGGTTGTGGGTCTCGTCCCAATAGGAATAGCCCAAGGCCTCGATGCAATCGTGGAACTGGCCGCGTTCGGCCTCGGGCACCTGGATGCCCACCAGCACGCGGCCGAAATCGGCGCCGTGGTTGCGATAGTGGAACAGCGAGATGTTCCACTCCGGCCGCAGGCCGTCCAGGAAGGCCAGCAGCGCGCCCGGACGCTCGGGGAACTGGAAGCGGTAGACCAGTTCGTCGCTGAGCGCGGCGGCGCGGCCGCCCACCATGTAGCGCACGTGCAGCTTGGCCACCTCGTTGTCGGTCATGTCGATCACCTTGTGCCCGGCGGCGCGCAGGAGATCGATGATCTGCTGCTTCTCGCGGTCGCCGCCGGCCAGCTTGACGCCGACGAAGATCTGCGCCGGCTGGCCGTGGGCATAGCGGTAATTGAACTCGGTGATGGCGCGCCCGCCCAGCAGGCGGATGAAGGTGCGATAGCTGCCCGGGACCTCGGGGATGGTGACGGCCAGCAGCGCCTCGGCCCGCTCGCCGATCTCGGCCCGTTCGGCCACGTGGCGCAGGCGGTCGAAATTGACGTTGGCGCCGGAATTGATGGCGATCAGCGGGCCGGCGGGGGCGTGGCCGCTTTCCACGTGGCGGCGCAGTCCGGCCAGGGCCAGCGCGCCGGCCGGCTCGGCGATGGCGCGGGTGTCGTCGAACACGTCCTTGATGGCGGCGCAAATCTCGTCGGTGGTGACGGTGACGATGCCGTCCAGATGGTCGCGGCACAGAAGATAGGTCAGATCGCCCGCCTGGCGCACGGCGACGCCGTCGGCGAAGATGCCCACCTGGGCCAGGTTGACGGGGCCGCCCGTGGCGATGGCCGCCTGCATGCTGGCGGCGTCCTCCGGCTCGACGCCGAACACCTTGATGTCGGGGCGCAGGAACTTCACATAGGCGGCCACCCCGGCCGCCAGCCCGCCGCCGCCGATGGGCACGTAGATGGCGCCGATCGCCCCCGGCTGCTGGCGCAGCAATTCCATGCCGATGGTGCCCTGGCCGGCGATCACATCCGCATCGTCGAAGGGATGCACGAAAACCAGCCCGTCGCGCGCCGCCAGCTCGGTGGCATGGGCGCGGGCGGCGTCGAAATTGTCACCAAACAGCACCACCTCGCCGCCCAGCCGGGCCACGCTGCGCACCTTGATGGTGGGGGTGGTGGTGGGCATGACGATGACCGCGCGCACGCCCAGGCGGTTGGCCGACAGCGCCACGCCCTGGGCGTGGTTGCCGGCCGACGCGCAGATGACGCCGCGCGCGCGCTCCTCGGCGCTCAGCGCCTTGATGCGGTTGTGGGCGCCCCGGATCTTGAACGAGAACACCGGCTGCAGATCCTCGCGCTTGAGCAGCACGTCGGTGCCCAGCCGGGTGGAAAGCTGCACCATGCGGTCCAGCGGCGTTTCCACCGCCACCTCGTACACGGCCGAGGTGAGGATACGGCGCACGACGTCCTGGAGGTCCAGGTCGGAACGGACGGCGTGGTCGGTGAGAGCGGCGGTCATCGGGCTGTTCCTGGGGCGGGGGCGGGCAGGGTGTGGTCGGTCAGCGGGCGGGGACCAGATAGCCGCGGCGCACCGCCTCGTGCACCAGGGTCTCGGCGTAATCGCCCAGGGCGGGCGCGCCGGCGCGGATGCGGTCCACCAGCTTCAGCACCTTGTCGGCGCTGACGTCGTGCGGCTTCCAGGTGCCGCCCTCGGTCGCGAAGTTGTTCATGATGGGCTGCAGCCGGTCCAGCGCGTCGGCGAAGCGGGCGGTGGGGGTGGCGCGGTCCTCGTATTCCTGCCACAGCGCGCGCAGCTCGGCGCCCTGGTCGGCCGGCAGCATGCCGTACAGGCGGTCGGCGGCGGCCTGTTCGCGGGCGGCCTTGTCCTGGTTGCCCGCCTCGTCGTGGATGAAGGTGTCGCCGGCGTCGATCTCGACCACGTCGTGGAACAGCAACATGCGGCTGGCGCGCAGGGGATCGGCGCCCGCGGGCGCGTATTCGGCCAGCAGCACCGCCATCATGGCCACGTGCCAGGAATGCTCGGCGTCGTTCTCGCGGCGCGAGCCATCGGTCAGCAGCGTCTGGCGCAGGATGGTCTTGAGCTTGTCCAGCTCCAGCGAAAACGCCAACTGGCGGGACAGGCGGTCGGTGGGCGCGTTCGTATCGGTCATGGCAACAGGCTTACTCCCGAACCGTGCAGCGGCGCAACCCAAGTCCGATTCGGGTTGAATTCGGGCGGGTGAACGTGTATTCCAGCCGCTTCGGCGCGGCACCCCTGGAGGCCGCGCCTCTTCGTGTTATGGAGAGACAGAATGACTGAGATCAGCGCCATCGTCGCCGAGCTGCGCGATCGGGCCGGAAAGGGGGCCGCCCGTGCCACTCGCCGTGAAGGCAAGGTTCCCGGTGTGATTTACGGTGCCAAGCAGGCTCCCGTCACCATCGCCCTCGACCCCCGCGTCATCTGGGCCGAGCTGAACAAGCCGGGCTTCAAGACCCGTCTGTTCGACATCGACCTGGGGAACGGTTCGAAGGAGCGTTGCCTCGCTCGCGACATCCAGTTCCACCCCGTGAACGACCAGCCCCAGCACATCGACTTCCTGCGCGTTTCGGCCGACGCCGTCGTGCACGTCAAGGTGCCGGTGCACGTCGCCAATGCCGACAAGGCCCCGGGCGTCAAGCGCGGCGGCGTGGTCAGCATCGAGCTGCACGAGATCGAGGTGACCTGCTCGCCCGACAACATCCCGGCCGAGATCGTCATCGATCTGACCGGCATGGACATCGGCGCCGCCGTTCACGTGAACGAGCTGAACCTGCCGGCCGGCGTGACCCCGTACCACATGGCCGCCCAGGGCACCGTGGTGTCGATCGGCGCCCCGACCGTCGCCCCGGCCACCGAGGGCGAGCAGGCCGGCTGACCATGATCCTGGTCGTTGGCCTCGGCAATCCCGGGACCGAATACGCCAGGAACCGTCACAATATCGGCTTCATGGCGGCGGACGAACTCGTCCGCCGCCATTCCTTTGGCCCCTGGCGTTCCAAATTCCAGGGTGAAATGGCCGAAGGCACCATCGCCGGCACCAAGGTGCTGGTGCTGAAGCCCATGACCTACATGAACCTGTCGGGTCAATCGGTGGCGGCGGCGGCGCGGTTCCTCAAGGTGCCGGTCGAGGACGTGGTGGTGATCCACGACGAGCTTGACCTGCCTCCCGGCCGGCTGCGCGTGAAGCGCGGCGGCGGCGCGGGCGGCCATAACGGCCTCAAGAGCATCGACCAGCATCTGGGCCAGAATTATCGCCGGGTCCGTCTCGGCATCGGCCATCCCGGCGACAAGGATCGGGTGGCCGGTTATGTGCTGCACGATTTCGCCAAGGCCGAGCAGGTCTGGCTCGACCCCCTGATCGACGCCGTCGCCGACGCCCTGCCGCTCCTGCTCAAGGGCGACGAGGCCGGCTTCATGAACCGGGTGAGCGTGCTGACCGCGCCGCCCAAGCCCCCGAAGGCCGCGAAGGCGGCCGACCAGAAACCACAGACACAGGGCAAGCCCGCCGAGGCGCCGAAACCGGCCGCCGCGCAGGCGGCTCCCGTTTCTGCCCCCACCTCCACCACCACGCCTTCTGCGGGCGGCGCCATCGCCGATGCGCTGCGGGCGGCCCTTGCACGGAAAAAGGACTGACCATGGGTTTCAATTGCGGCATCGTCGGCCTGCCCAACGTCGGCAAGAGCACGCTGTTCAACGCGCTGACCCAGACGGCGGCGGCGCAGGCGGCCAATTATCCGTTCTGCACCATCGAACCCAACGTGGGCCGCGTCGCCGTGCCCGACCCGCGCCTGGACGAACTGGTGAAGATCGCCAAGAGCCAGAAGGAAATCCCGACCCAACTGGAATTCGTGGACATCGCCGGCCTGGTGCGCGGCGCATCCAAGGGCGAGGGCCTGGGCAACCAGTTCCTGGCCAACATCCGCGAGGTGGACGCCATCGTCCACGTGCTGCGCTGCTTCGAGGATGACGACATCAAGCATGTCGAGGATTCGGTGGACCCGGTGCGCGACGCCGAGATCATCGAGACCGAACTGATGCTGTCCGACCTCGACTCGCTCGAACGCCGCATCGTGCCCTTGGAGAAGAAGGCCAAGAACGGCGACAAGGAAGCCAAGGCCCAGATCGACGTGATGACGCCCGTCCTTGCCGCGCTGCGCGACGGCAAGCCGGCCCGCACCGTCGCCTTCGACGACGACGAGCAGACCCGCATCTTCAAGCAGTTGGGCCTGCTGACCTCGAAGCCGGTGGTCTATGCCTGCAACGTCGAGGAAAGCTCGGCCGCCGCCGGCAACGCCCTGTCCCAGCGCGTGTTCGAGATGGCCGCCCGGGAAGGCGCCAAGGCCGTGGTGATCTCGGCCGCCATCGAGTCCGAAATCGCCCAGCTCGGCAGCGACGAGGAAAAGGCGGAATTCCTTGAGACCCTGGGTCTCGAAGAGACCGGCCTTGCCCGCGTGATCCGCGCCGGCTACGACCTGCTGCACCTGATCACCTTCTTCACCGTCGGCCCCAAGGAGGCGCGCGCCTGGACCGTGCAGAAGGGCGCCAAGGCGCCCCAGGCCGCCGGCGTCATCCACACCGATTTCGAAAAGGGCTTCATCCGCGCTGAAACCATCGCCTATGCCGATTTCATCGCGCTGGGCGGCGAGGCGGGGGCCAAGGAAGCCGGCAAGATGCGCCTGGAAGGCAAGGAATACGTGGTCCAGGACGGCGACATCTTCCATTTCCGCTTCAACGTCTGACCCGACTTTCGCCGCAGGCGGCTTCGTCAAGGGGCGCTCCGTGCGAACGGGGCGCCCCTTTTCGTATGGGCGGCGATTGACCGTGGTCACAGCCCTGCCACCGCAGGCGCGCCTAGCTTGCCCGGACGACAGGGGGGAGAGAGCGGTGCGGATGGAGTTCGGCGAACAGTTCAAGGCGTGCTGGAAAGAGGCGTTCACGGTGGGCGACCCGCTGATCGACGGCCAGCACAAGGCGTTCTTCCGCGACATCGCCGCCGTGGCCGAGGCGTTGGACCTGGGCGCCGGCCGCGAGGCGGTGATCGCCTTCTACCGCTCGTTCTATGCCGCCCTGCTGGTGCATTTCCGGGACGAGGAGGCCATGCTCGCCCGCATCGCCTTTCACGGGTTGGAGGAACACCGGGCCGAGCACCAGGCGCTGCTGGCCTCGGTGTCGGCGGTGGAAGGCATGCTGCTGACCAGCGACGACATCGAGCAATGGCGCTTCATCGTCAAGCGCCTGTTCGTCGCCCTGGTCGAGCATCTGGCCGGCACCGACATGCGCTACAAATCGCACGTTCTGCGCATGCGGGGCTACTGATCGGCCGCGACCACCGCCTTGTGGTAATGGGGGCGGTCGAGATCGCGGATCTCCACCGTCACCTGGATGTCCAGCCCGGCCTGCGGCGCCACCTGGGCGCGGGCCAGCGCCAGCACCGCCTCGCCCAATTGCCGCTTCAGCGCGGGCGGCCGCCCCGACAGCAGGCGAAAATCCACATGCACCATGGCGTGGCCGTCGGCGCCGTCGCCGATCACCCCCCCGTCGATGGCGTAGAAGCGGGTCTTGAAGCTGGAAAGCCTGCTGCCGATCATCGGGGCCGCCAGCGCATGCAGCGCCAGCGCGAATGCGCGGCGGTCGAAGGCGTCGCCCAGGACCTGGGAATATTCCACGGTGATCTGCGGCATGGGGCGTCCCTATGCTATGGGCGGTACGCGAGAGGAGCCACCATGGCCAAATTCTATGAATCCATCAATGACGACCACGCCGCCTTCATCGCGGCGCAGCCCATGTTCTTCGTCGCCACCGCGCCGAAATCCGGCCGCATCAACCTCAGCCCCAAGGGGCTGGACGGCTGTTTCAAGGTGCTGGGACCGAACCGGGTCGCCTTTCTCAACCTGACCGGCTCGGGCAACGAAACCGCCGCCCACCTGCGCCAGGACGACCGCATCACCCTGATGTTCTGCGCCTTCGCGGGGGCGCCCAAGATCCTGCGCCTGTACGGCAGGGCGCGGGCGGTGCATGCGCGCGACGGCGAATGGGCGGACCTGCTGGCGCTGTTTGCGCCCCATCCCGCCGCCCGCCAGGTGGTGGTGGTCGAGGTGGACAGCGTCAACACCTCGTGCGGATTCGGCGTGCCGCTGATGGATTTGGTGGGCCAGCGCACCATGCTGCCGGAATGGGCCGGGCGCAAGGGCGAGGAGGGCATCGCCCGCTACCACCGCGACCGCAACCTAGTCAGTTTCGACGGCGCCCCCACCGGCCTGCTGGAGGATTGAGATCCAAGGCGGAAGGTCTAGGTCGGACCTGTACGAAAGTATTGCGTACTCCTACGGATGCGCAGGGCGGCGCCATCCCTTTCACACTCCTGCGCAATTTGATCGCGGTCGCCGGCGCAATATCGTGAACCCTCAGTCGAAAGGCGTGCCTCGGGCTGCGCCCGAACGATCACGTGGGGGAACGTCATGTTGCGCAACGTCAAGATCAGCATCCGGCTTTTCGCCTTGCTCGCGTCACTGGTGGCGGTCCTGCTGGCGGTTGGCGTGATGGGCATCCAGGGCATGGCCCACGGCAACGGCGCCCTGTCCTCGGTCTATCAGGACCGGGTGGTGCCGCTGCGCGATCTCAAGCAGATCGCCGACATGTACGCGGTCAACATCGTCGATACCTCGCACAAGGCGCGCGACGGCGCCGTGTCCCCGGCCGAGGCGGTGCGGGCCGTCGATGAGGCGCAAACCGCCATCGAGGCCAAATGGCGCGCCTATCTGGCCACCCATCTGGCCACCGAGGAAAAGCGCCTGATCGCCGAACTGGAGCCGGCCATGGTGCGCGCCAACGCCCAGGTGGCGACATTGCGCGGGTTGCTGGCCGGCGGCGACATCGCGGGCCTGCGCGCCTTCACCGCAACCCAGCTTTACCCGGTGATCGATCCGGTGTCCGACGGCATCAGCGCGCTGATCGAGGTGCAGTTGAACGTCGCCAGGCATGAATACGACATCTATTCGGAAGCCTATGCGGCGCGCAAATGGGGCACCATCGCGGTGGTGGCGATCGCCGCCGTGGCGGCCAGCCTGGCCGGCTGGCTGGTGCAGGCGTCGATCACCCGGCCGGTCGCCGCGCTGAACGGCGTGGTGCAGTCGCTGGCCGCCGGCGACGTGGACGTCCAAGTGGACGGCGCCCAGGACCGCAACGAGATCGCGCCCCTGGCGGCGGCCATCGACAATTGGCGGCGCGGCATCATCACCGCGCGCGAGGCCCAGGAACGCGAAAGGCGGGAGGTGGCCGCGCGCGAGGCGCGGCAGGCCCGGGTCGCCGCCGCGACCCAGCGCTTCGACGGCGTCGTCGCCGACCTGCTGGCGCAGATATCGTCGGCGGTCGGCCAGTTGCACGGCTCGGCCCAGACCCTGACCGGCAATGCCCGCCAGACCGAGGAACGCAGCATGCTGGTGTCGGCGGCCACCGAACAGGCCACCGGCAACGTCCAGACCGTGTCTTCGGCCAGCCTGGAATTGTCGGCGTCGATCCAGGAAATCTCGAAGCAGGTGCAGGCCGCCACCGCCATCGCCCAGGCCGCCACGCGCGAGGCCGAGCAGACCAACGCCCGCGTCTCCGGCCTGGCCCAGGCGGCCAACCGCATCGGCGAGGTGGTGACGCTGATCAACGACATCGCCCAGCAGACCAACCTTCTGGCCCTGAACGCCACCATCGAGGCGGCGCGCGCCGGCGAGGCCGGCAAGGGCTTCGCCGTGGTGGCGGGCGAGGTGAAAAGCCTGGCCACCCAGACCGCGCGCGCCACCGACGAGATCGCCCAGCAGATCGGCGCCGTCCAGACCGAGGCCGAGGGCGCGGTCACCGCCATCCTGGGCATCTCCCGCACGATCGCGCGCATCGACGAGTTGAGCACCGCCATCGCCGGCGCGGTCGAGGAGCAGGGCGCGGCCACCGCCGAGATCGCCCGCAACATCGACCAGGCATCGCAGGGAACCGCCCTGGTGGCCGCCAACATCGCCGAGGTGGCGGCGGCGGCGGCCGAAACCGGCCGCTTGGCCCATGGCGTCTATGGCGCCGCCGACCACATGCGCGACCTGTCCGGTGTGCTGGACGACGCAGTCAAAGTATTCCTGGACGACGTGCGCAGCGCTTAATGGTCAATGGCGGTATATCGTCTCCGCCGATCCATCGCTTCATTTTGTGCGTACTTCACTGTAAGCTGTACGCATGAGGGGTAGTGAAACCATCGCAACGTGGAGCGCGCGCTTTGCCGACCCGGAACTGGAAGCCCAGTTCCGGCAAGAGGCGATGCCGAAAATCCGGCGCATGGGCATCGGTTTCTGCATGATCGGCGCGGTGGTCTATCCGCTGGGTGGCCTGCGCGATCCGCTGGTGTTCGACGACCCCCTGCTGATGCGGGTTTCGCTGCTGCTGCGCGGCATCGCCACCGTGCTGGCGGTGTGGACGCTGTGGCGGCTGTATCGCGCGCGCCAGCCCGACCAGATGACGGTGCCGGCGGCGGTGCATTACGCGGTGGCGTGCTTCCTGCTGGCCTTCCTGTTCGCCGTGCATCCCATGCTGGTGCCGGGCGAGCTGCCGACCGCCTTTTTCATCCTGTGCGCCGCCATGGCGCCCGCCTTCTGGCCCGGGCCGGCGGTGGGCGGGGCGGCCTTCAACATCCTGCTGGTGGGGCTGTTCGCGTTGGCCACGCTGTGGCGGCTGGGCGGCACGGTGACGGCGTTCGCCACCGTCATGGTGGTGGGCAGCTTCGGCATGCTGGGCATCCTGCTGGCCTATCGCCAGCACCACGTGTCGCGCCACGATTACCTGTCGCTGCTGACCGAACGGCGGCTGCGCCGCGCGCTGGAGGCCAAGACCCGCGAGGCCGAGGCGGCGGCGCGGGCGAAAAGCGAATTCCTGGCGGTGATGAGCCACGAGATCCGCACCCCCATGAACGGCATCCTGGGCATGGCGCGGCTGATGCTGGACGAAACCATGGCCCCGGGGCAGCGGTCGCGGCTGGAGACGCTCAAGCATTCGGCCGAGGCGCTTCTGGCGATCCTGGACGACATCCTGGATTTTTCGAAGCTCGAGGCCGGGCGCATCGATTTCGAGGCCATTTCCTTCGCGCCCGTGCCGCTGGCCGAGGACGTCGCCCGCCTGATGCGCCCGCGCGCCGAGGAAAAGGGCCTGACGCTGACGGTGGAGATCGCGCCGGAACTGCCGCCCTGGGTGGTGGGCGACCCCGGGCGTTTGCGTCAGGTTCTGCTCAATCTGGCCGGGAACGCGGTCAAGTTCACCGAGACCGGCGGCGTCACCCTGCGGATGGCGGTGGTGGGCGGCATGCTGGAATGCGCGGTGATCGACACCGGCATCGGCCTGGACGAGGAGGCGAAAGGCCGCCTGTTCCATTCCTTCAGCCAGGCCGACGCCTCGATCTCGCGGCGTTACGGCGGCACCGGCCTGGGGCTGGCCATCTGCAAGCGGCTGATCGAGGGTCAAGGCGGCAGCATCGGCGTGGAAAGCAAGGCCGGTTCCGGCAGTTGCTTCTGGTTCCGCCTGCCGTTGCACCCGGGCGTGGCCCCGGCGGTGGCCGAGCCGATCGCGGTGTCGCAGGCCCTGCCGCCGCTGACCGTTCTTCTGGCCGAGGACAACACCATCAACCAGATGGTGGCGCGCGGCTTCCTGCACCGGGCCGGTCATCGCGTGCTGCTGGCCAATAACGGCCTGGAGGCGGTGGAGCTGGTGCGCCAGGGCGGGCGCTTCGACGTGGTGCTGATGGACATGCAGATGCCCGAGATGGACGGGCTGGAGGCCGCCCGCGCCATCCGCGCCCTGGGCGGCGAGTGCGCCCGCCTGCCCATCATCGCGCTGACCGCCAACGCCATGCGCGCCGACGAGGAGCGCTGCCGCGCCGCCGGCATGAACGATTTCGTCGCCAAGCCGCTGGACCCCGACCGGCTGTTCGCCGCCATGGCCCGCGCGCTCGACGGCACCCAGGCCGGCGACGCCGCCAACGATCGCGGGACACCGTCCGAGACCGAGCTGAACGACGCCGAACTGGCCCTGATCGAAAGCCACATCGGACGCGAACAGACGGCCGAGATCGTGCGCTTGTTCCTGAATGTGGGCGCGGAAACCTGCGCCAAGCTGTCGGGGCTGGGCGCCGATGGCGGGCTGGACGACATCCGCCAGTTGGCCCATGACCTCAAGGGCATGGCCGGCTATGTGGGCGCCAGCCCGCTGGTGGCCCAGGCCGCCGCCATCGAGGAAGCCGCGCGCGACGGCAACCGCGAGGAAATCAGCGCCCTGCTGTCGCGCCTGCAACCCACCTGGACGGCGGTGCAGGTCTGGCTTCAGGGGCACCTGGACCGCGCCGCCTGAGGGGCGGGCGCGCTCAGTCCCGCTGTTGGGCGTTGGCGCCGTAGCTTTTGAACTTCTCCAGCACCACCCCCATCTCCTCGTCCGGCAGGACCGGCGGCTCGCCCAGCGGCAGCAGCCGCAGGTAAAGATCGGCCAGGAACTCCACCTCGACGGCCACGTCCAGCGCCTGGCCCAGGTCGCGGCCGAGCGCGATCATGCCGTGATGGGCCAGCAGGCAGGCGCGCCGGCCGTCCAACGCCGCCACCGCGCCGTCCGACAGCGCCTGGGTGCCGAAGGTGGCATAGGGCGCGCAGCGCACGTCGGCGCCGCCGGCAATGGCGATCATGTAATGAAAGGCCGGCAACGGCCGGCCCAGCACCGCCAGCGCGGTGGCGGCCGGCGAATGGCAATGCACCACCGCGCCGGCATCCGGGCGGGCGGCATAGATGTCGCGGTGGAAGCGCCATTCGCTGGACGGCTTCCACGCGCCCGACCAGGCGCCCGCCATGTCCATGCGCACCAGTTGCGCTGGCTCGAGGCGGTCGGCCGCCACCCCCGACGGGGTGATGACGAAGCCGTCGCCGTCTCGCACCGACACGTTGCCCGACGCCCCCTGGTTCAGGCCCCTGTCCGCCAGCAGGCGGACGGCATCGATGACGGCTTTGGTGTTGGCGGCGGCGGCGGGCATGGCGGTCAACGGTCGCTGTGGTGAAGGACGCCCTGGTATAGGCAAAACGCGCTGCCCGCGCCAGTTCTCCTAGTCGTTACGCCAGCCTCGAAGCGCGGGGCGGCACAGGGCCATCTGTGGCTGACGACAGTCGCGGGAGGATGGTCATGTGGGAACGCACCTTGGGCACGGTGGTGGCGGCGGCCATGATGGCGGCGGCGGCGCAGGCGTCCGATCGCCAGATCGTGCGCGGACGCTATCTGGTGGAGAACGTCGCCATGTGCGGCGATTGCCACACCCCGCGCGGCGCCATGGGGCAGCCCGATCTGGCCAAGCCGCTGGCCGGGATGGTGCTGGAGTTCCGCCCCACCGCCATGGTGCCCGACTGGGCCGAGGAGGCCCCCGGCATCGCCGGCCCCCAGGCGCGCGGCTGGACCCGCGTCCAGATGGTGCGCTTCCTCAAGACCGGCGAGCGCCCGGACGGCAGCTTCGCGCGTCCGCCCATGCCCATGGTGCGCATGACCCAGGACGACGCCGAGGCGGTGGCCGCCTATCTGGCCAGCCTGCCGGCGCCGATGGCGCCGGTGCGGACCAAGGCGGGGGCGCGCTGAGCGGCGGCGGTTTGTTGCATAGCGACAGATGCCCAAACCGCCGCTACAATTCTCCGTGGTTGCCATTGCCTCGACCCCCCAGGGCCTGTGGGGGGTCGATCGAAGCAGACGGAGATATTGATGAAGCTGCGTTCTTCCGCCACCTCGCCCTTCGTTCGCAAGGTCCGCATGACCGCCATCGAATGCGGGGTCGAGCTGGAGCTGGTGCCGACCAACGCCTGGGCGCCGGACACCGATCTGGTCGGCGACAATCCGCTGTCCAAGGTGCCCACCCTGGTGCTGGACAATGGCGACACCTTGTTCGATTCGCCGGTCATCTGCGAATACCTGGACAGCCTGCATGCCGGCCACAAGCTGTTCCCGCACGAGCCGCACGAGCGGTTCCGCCAGCTTCGCGTACAGGCCCTGGCCGACGGCATCCTGGACGCCGCCGTGCAAATTCGCGTGGAAACCGCCATCCGTCCCGAGGAAAAGCGCTGGAACGGCTGGATCGAGCGCCAGCAGGCGGCCATCAGCCGTGCCCTGGACGCGCTGGAAAAGGATGTGGGCCATTGGGGTGGCGTGTTCCTGATCGGTCCGATCAGCGTGGTGGCCGCGCTGTCCTATCTGGACCTGCGCAAGGTGTGCGACTGGCGCCAGGGCCGCCCGCATCTGGCCCATTGGTACACCACCACCCACAACCGCCGCTCGGTCCGCGAAACCGAGCCGGTGGAATGAGCAAGGCGGCCGAGATCATCGACCGGCTGGGGCTGCGGCCCCATCCGGAAGGTGGCCATTACGCCGAAACCTATCGCCAGGGGGACGGGGATGGCGGGCGCGGTGCCTGCACCGCCATCTATTATCTGCTGGCGCGCGGCGAACGCTCGCACTGGCACCGGGTGGACGCGGCCGAAGTGTGGAACTGGCATGCCGGCGAGCCGCTGGCCCTGTCCATCCACCACGGCGGCGTGACCCGCACCCTGGTGCTGGGCGGCGACGTGCTGGCCGGGCAATGCCCGCAGGCGGTGGTGCCGGCCCATGCCTGGCAGTCGGCCGCGCCCCTGGGCGAGTGGAGCCTGGTGGGCTGCATCGTCGCGCCGGCCTTCCAGTTCGAGGGGTTCGAGATGGCGCCGCCCGGCTGGGCGCCAACGGAGGATATGCCATGAAACGCCTGTTCGCCGCGCTGCTGCTGACCGTGCTGGCCGCCTGTGCCGGCGAGGACCAGATCAGCCGCTACCAGCCCGCGGGCTATCTGCCCAACGCCGCCGAATTGTCGTCCCAGGCGGATTGGAGCGCGCCCGACACCGTCGAGGTGCAACTGGTCAACCATGCCTTCGTGCCCAACGAACTGACGTTCCGGCGCGATCGGCCGACCCGGCTGATCCTGCGCAACCCGTCGAAAAGCGACCACACCTTCGTGTCGGAACAGTTCTTCCCCACCATCGCCGTGCGCCAGTTGGTGGGCCAGGACATCACCGCCACCACGCCGTGGGTGGAAAAGGTCGTGGTGCCCGCCGGCGAAACCAAGGAATTGTGGTTCGTGCCCGCCCGCTACGGCGCCTATACCTTCGAATGCACGGTGACCGGCCATGCGCTGCTGGGCATGAAGGGCATCATCAACGTGGTGAACTGACCGCGGCCGGGGCGGGGGCGGCGCTCACAGCGGCAGCAGCCCCTTGCGCGCCGCCGCCAGGATGGTCTGCGCCTTGGTGGCGGTGCCCAGCTTCTTGCCGCAATTGCCCAGGTGGAACTCGACCGTCTTGGGCGAGATGCCCAGGATGGCCGAGGTTTCCCACGCCGTCTTGCCCTGGGCCGCCCACAGCAGCACCTCGCGCTCGCGCGCCGACAGTTCGGGGGCGGGGGCGTCCTGGGGGGCGCTGCCCTCGACCCGGCTGAACACCTTGAGGATGCCGCCATCGGGCATTTCCTTGCTGCGCACCCGGATCATGGTGCCGTCGGGCCGGCGGCGCGAATAGGAATCGGTCAGGCTGGCCAGCCGCTGGCTGACGATCAGGCGGCGTTCGCCGCTGCCGTGCTCGCCGCGCGCGATGTTGAACTCGACGAACGCCAGAAAGGGCGTGCCCGGCCGCATCAACTCGGGCGGAAAGCCCATGATGTCGACCAGCGCCCGGTTCCACGCCACCAGCCGCAGGTCGGCGTCGAAGCGGATGACGCCGTCATCCAGGGCGTCCAGGGTTTCCTGCAGGTGGTTCATGGCGGGGCCTGGGACTTTCCGGGCTTTCGGGGACGGGTGGCGCTGCTAGGATAGCCGGGCCCATTCCTTACGAAAAGACGGCGGTGCCATGAAAAGCAGCCCCCAGGTCGGCGACGTCCACCACTTCAGCTTCCGTGTCGGCGACAACAAGATCGTGCCGGCGCTCTATCCGGAATCGGACATCTTCACGTCCATGCCGGCGGTGTTCGCCACCGGCTTCATGGTGGGGCTGATGGAATGGGCCTGCGTCGAACACCTGCGCCCCCACCTGGAGGAGGGCGAAGGCTCGCTGGGCGTCGCCATCGACGTCAGCCACAGCGCGCCCACCCTGCCGGGACAGGTGGTGACGGTGACCGTCACCTGCGATCTGGCCGAGGGGCGACGCCTGGGCTGGCACGTGGTGGCGCGCGACGAACTGGATGTGATCGGCCAGGGCCGTCACGAACGCGCGGTGGTCATGTGGGACCGTTTCGCCCGCAAGCTCGAGGAAAAGCGCACCCGGCTGACCAGTCCGGCGCCCTGAGGGGGGCGAAGATCGTCAGTTCTTGTCCGGGCAGGGTTTGCCCGGATGACTGATCGGGGTGTGCGACGGCGGGTCGCTGGCGGGGAAGGAATCCTCGCCGGCCAGATCCACGCCGTCCTCGTCCTCGGGGTTGCTTTGGTACAGCGGCACCTTGCGGCCGGGCTGGCGCGGGTCGGTTCCGCTTGTGGCCTTGTCCTTGCCGCCCGCGGTGTCCTTGTCGCCCATGGGGGGACCCTCCTTTGCGTAAGGGGTGGTCCTCGCATGTGGGCACGGCGCGTCTCATGCGCAAACACGCATGCGGAGGGCCGGCGGCGCCCGGGCGGCGCGGCGCCGGCCCGGCCGTTCACATCATGGCGATCAGCTTGGTCACCACCGCCTGGGCGCCGTCGGCGATTTGCCCGATCGAGGCGTCGAGCATGTAGCACGGCGTGGTCACCACCTTGCGCGCCTCGTCCACCGCGATCTCGCCATGGCTGCGATTGACGTGATGGGCGCCCATCTTCTCCAGCGCGGCGGCGGTGCCGGCATCGGACCCGATGGTCACCTCCACCTCGCCCAGCACGCGGGCCAGGATGGCCGGGGCGATGCACAGGGCGCCGATGGGCTTGGCCGCCGCGCGCATGGCCTTGATGGCGCGCTCCACGTCCGCGTTGACGGTGCAGTCGGGACCGGCGACGGCGAAGGTACACAGGTTCTTGGCGGCCCCGAAGCCGCCGGGAAACACGATGGCGTCGAAGGTGCCGGCGTCGAAATCCGCCAGCGGCTTGATGGCGCCGCGGGCGATGCGGGCGGCCTCCACCAGCACGTTGCGGCTTTCGCCCGATTCCTGGCCGGTCAGGTGGTTGACCACGTGCATCTGGGCCACGTCGGGAGCAAAGCACTGATAGGTGCCGCCGGCACGGTCGATGGCCAGCAGGGTCAGCACGGCCTCGTGGATCTCGGCGCCGTCATAGACGCCGCAGCCGGACAGCACCACGGCGAAACGGGGTTTGGTCATGGCGTTGGTCTTCCTTTGGTTGGAATGCGCGCCAGCATAGCCCGGAAAAGCGTTGCCCACCACCCGGGCGGCTGGTCTATCGTGAGGCCGGTTATCACGATGCGACGCCATATGGGGTTTCGACGGCATGGTTGAACAGGGTGCCTACGGGCGGTTGGAAGCGATTTTCCGCAAGGCCGGCATTTTGGGCGACACCTTGTCGGTGTTGCATTGGGACATGTCCACCATGATGCCCGAAGGCGGCGCCGAGGCGCGCGCCGACCAGTTGGCGCTGCTGAAATCGCTGGCCCACGAAACCGTCACCGCCCCCGACATCCCCGAATTGCTGGACCGCGCCGAGGCCGAAGTGTCCGACCCGTGGGAGCGGGCCAACCTGCGCGAGATGCGGCGCGAGTGGGTGCATGCGGCGGCGGTGCCCGCCGATCTGGTCGAAGCCATCGCCAAGGCGGAATCGGCGTGCGAGATGCTGTGGCGCCAGGCGCGTCCGGCGGCGGATTTCGCCCTGGTCGCCCCCAGCCTCAAGACCCTGCTGGGGCTGGTGCGCCAGGCCGCCCAGGCCAAGGCCGAGGCGCTGGGCGTCTCGCTCTACGACGCGCTGCTGGACCAGTACGAACCCGACGGCCGTTCGGCCGACATCGACGCGGTGTTCGCCGATCTCGAAGGCTTCCTGCCCGATTTCATCGGCCGCGCGCTGGATGCCCAAGCCGCGCGGCCCGCGCCCCGCCTGCCGGCCGGCCCGTTTCCCACCGACGTGCAGCGATCGCTCGGCATCCAGTTCATGACCGCGCTGGGCTTCGACTTCGCCCATGGCCGCATCGACACCAGTTTCCACCCCTTCTGCGGCGGCTATCCCGACGACACCCGCATCACCACCCGCTATGACGAGGCCGATTTCACCTCGGCGCTGATGGGGGTGATCCATGAAACCGGCCACGCCTTGTACGAATTCGGCCTGCCCGGCGGGCGCTGGCGCCATCAGCCGGTGGGCCGCGCCCGCGGCATGCAGATGCATGAAAGCCAAAGCCTGCTGATGGAGATGCAGGCCTGCCGCTCGCGCGAGTTCACTGGGTGGGCGGCGCCGCGTCTGGCCCAGGCGTTCGGCGGCAGCGGCCCCGACTGGGACGCCGAGAACCTGTACCGCCTGGGCATCCGGGTCGAGCGCGGCTTCATCCGCGTCGATGCCGACGAGGTCACCTATCCCGCCCACGTCATCATCCGCTATCGCCTGGAAAAGGCGCTGGTGGAAGGGGGCATGGAGGTCGACGACCTGCCCGCCGCCTGGAACGAAGGCTATGCCCGCCTGCTGGGGATCACGCCGCCCGACGACCGCCTGGGCTGTCTTCAGGACATCCACTGGTATGGCGGGGCGTGGGGCTATTTCCCCACCTACACGCTGGGCGCCATGACCGCCGCCCAGTTGTTCGACGCCGCCCGCCGGGCCGATCACAGCATCCTGCCGGCCATCGGCGCGGGCGATTTCGGCCCCTTGCGCACATGGCTGCGCGCCAACGTCCACGGGCTGGGCAGTTCGCTGTCCACAGGCGAGCTGCTGGTGCGCGCCACCGGGCGGGCGCTGGACGCGGGCGTGTTCAAGGCCCACCTGAAAGACCGGTACTTGGGCTGATCCTTGCCCGAGACGATCGGTATCGTTAGTGTACCCGCCGTTCGGCGCCTTCCAAGTCGGGGTTTTACGTGAAGTATGTCAGCACCCGGGGCAATGCCCCCGTTCTGGATTTCGACGATGTTCTGTTGGCCGGTCTGGCCCGCGATGGCGGCCTGTACGTCCCGGAAAGCTGGCCCACCTTCACGCCCGAGCAGATCAGCGCGCTGCGCGGCCTGCCCTATGACAGGCTGGCCGCCAAGGTGATGGCGCCGTTTGTCGCCGGCTGCCTGACCGAGGACGAACTGGCCGCCATGGTGGCCGACGCCTATGCCGGCTTCACCCATCCGGCGGTGGCGCCGCTCAAGCAGATCGGCCACAACCAGTGGGTCTGCGAGCTGTTCCACGGCCCGACGCTGGCGTTCAAGGATTACGCGCTGCAACTGGTCGGCCGCCTGTTCGACCACGTGCTGAAGAAGAAGGGCCAGCGGGTCCTGATCGTCGGCGCCACCTCGGGCGATACCGGTTCGGCCGCCATCGAGGCCTGCCGCGACCGCGATGCGGTGGACATCGTCATCCTGCATCCCAAGGGCCGCACCTCCGAGGTGCAGCGCCGCCAGATGACCACCATCCTGTCGGCCAACGTGCGCAACCTGGCGGTGGAAGGCACCTTCGACGATTGCCAGGACGCGGTGAAGGCGCTGTTCAACGATCATGCCTTCCGCGACGAATTCAATCTGTCGGCGGTCAACTCCATCAACTGGGCGCGGGTCATGGCCCAGGTCGCCTATTACTTCGCCGCCGCGGTGGCGATCGGCGCGCCCGACGTGTCGGTCAGTTTCAGCGTGCCGACCGGCAATTTCGGCAACGTGTTCGCCGGCTACGTGGCGCGCAAGATGGGCCTGCCCATCGACCGGCTGGTGGTGGGGTCGAACACCAACGACATCCTGACCCGCTTCTTCGAGACCGGCCGCATGGAAGCCGACGGCGTGGTGCCGACCCTGTCGCCCAGCATGGACATCCAGGTGTCGTCCAACTTCGAACGCCTGGTGTTCGACTATGTGGGCCGCGAGGGCGCGGCGGTGGAGCGTCTGATGGACGAGTTCCGCAAGACCGGCGTGATGGCCATGCCCCAGGGCGCCTTTGCCGCCATGTGCGAATTGTTCGAGGGCCACCGCTTCGACGACGACGCCACCTTGGGCCTGATGCGCAGCATCAGGAACCAGACCGGCGAGACGCTGGACCCCCATTCCGCCATCGGTGCCGGCGCCGGCCTCAAGGCCAAGCTGAAGGCCGACAGCCCCATGGTGGCGCTGGCCACCGCGCATCCGGCCAAGTTCCCCGATGCGGTGGAAAAGGCCACCGGCGTCCGCCCGAACCTGCCGCCCCATCTGGCCGACCTGTTCGAGCGCACCGAACGCTACGACACCATCGCCAACGACCTTGCCGCCATCCGCGACTATGTCAGCGCCTTCGCCAAGGGCCGCCGCTGATGGGTATCCGTGAAACCCGGCTCGCCTCGGGCCTGCGCGTGGTCAGCGATCCCATGGCCACGGTGGAAAGCGCGTCGCTGGGCGTGTGGGTGGATGCCGGAACCCGGCACGAACCGGCCGAGGTCAACGGCATCTCGCACCTCTTGGAACACATGGCGTTCAAGGGCACTGCGCGCCGCAGCGCCCGCGACATCGCCGAGGAGATGGATGCGGTCGGCGGGCATCTGAACGCCTATACCGCGCGCGATCACACCGCCTATTACGCCAAGGTGCTGAAGGAAGACACCTCGCTGGCGCTCGACATCGTCGCCGACATCCTCCAGCACTCGACCCTGGACGCCGAGGAGCTGGCGCGCGAACAGGACGTGGTGGTCCAGGAGATCGGGCAGGCCAACGACACCCCCGACGACATCATCTTCGACCACTTCCAGGCCACCGCCTATCCGGGCCAGCCCCTGGGCCGCCCGGTGCTGGGCACCGAGGACCTGGTGCGCGCCATGGGCCGCGACACCATCCTGTCCTATATGGGCGAGCATTATTCGGCGCCGCGCATGGTGCTGGCCGCCGCCGGGCGCATCGACCACGACGCCCTGGTGGCCGAGGCTGAGCGGGCCTTCGCCAGTCTCTCCACCGCGCCCGACGTCAAGCCCGAGGCGGCGGCCTATGTGGGCGGCGATTTCCGCGAGGAACGCGACATCGAGCAGGTCAATCTGGTGCTCGGCTTCGACGGCGTGTCCTATGACGACCCCGATTATTACGCCGCATCGGTGCTGTCCACCCTGCTGGGCGGCGGCATGTCGAGCCGCCTGTTCCAGGAGGTGCGCGAAAAGCGCGGCCTGGTCTATTCCATCTATTCCTTCACGTCGTCCTATGCCGATGGCGGCCTGTTCGGCATCTATGCCGGCACCGGCGAGGACGAGGTGACGGAACTGGTGCCCGTCATGTGTGACGAGGTGGTCAAGGTGGTGGGCGGCGTCTCGGACGACGAACTGCACCGCGCCCGCGCCCAGCTCAAGGCATCGATCCTGATGAGCCTGGAAAGCACCAGCTCGCGCTGCGAACAGCTTGCCCGCCAGATCCTGGTCTACGGCCGCCCCATCGCCACCGCCGAGGTGGTGCAGAAGGTCGAGGCCATCGACAATGCCGAGATCGTGCGGGTGGCCAGGCGCCTGTTCTCCAGCCGGCCCACCATCGCCGCCATCGGCCCGCTGGCCAAGGTGGAATCCTATGACAGCATGGCCGCGCGGCTGAAGCTGTAGCCCGCGTCCGGTCCGGCTGGAGATGGTTCCGTTCACCCGGAACCATCTCCAGGCCCGCCTCTGGCGCCCCCTGCGGGGGCCGCTCAGGCGCCGCGTGGGCTGGTCGCATCGCCCGCCCTGACGGCGTCGGCGCGCATAATGCTCCAGGACCGGTCCCCCCTCGGGTTAGGCCCAAGGGGGGCGGGCGGCCTTACGCCTTTTTCACGTATTCCGACTTCAAGCCCATGGCGCCGATGCCGTCGATCTTGCACGAAATGTCGTGGCCGTCGGCGGAGTCGGGCACCAGACGAATGTTCTTCACCTTGGTGCCGCCCTTGACCACCAAGGACGACCCCTTGACCTTGAGATCCTTGATCACGGTGACGCTGTCGCCGTCCGCCAGCAGGTTGCCGTTGGCGTCGTGCACGCCCTGATCCGCGGTGTCGGCGGTGCCGGCGGTATCGGGGTTCCATTCATGGGCGCACTCCGGGCAAATCCACAGGTTGCCGTCGTGATAGGCGTGTTCGGAGTGGCACTGGGGACACTGCATTCCATTACTCGCTGGCTGTCGGGTTGCATAGGCGCGCGATCCTAAAGCACCGGGGCGCGTGGGGGAAAGGGTTCTATGCCCCGTCTCTACGCCCCGTGCAGCGCCGCCCGCGTCTCGGCGTCCAGCACGGCCACCCGTGCGGCAAGGGCGCGGATCTTCACCCAGTCGTCGGCTTTGGCCGCATGTTCCAGCGCGCGCGCCGCCAGCCCCAGCCGGGTGGCGCCCAAGGACAGCGCGGCCGAAGCCAGGGAATGGGCCGCCTCGCACAATTGGGCGGCGTCGCCCTCGGCCAGATGGGTGTCGATGCGGGTGCGCAGGTCGTCGGCGGTGGCGGCGAACAGTTCGGCCATATGTGCCCGCGCGTCGGGGTCGTCGCCGAACACGGCGGCGGTCACCTCGTGATCCAGCAGCGGCGCCGCCTCGGTCGCCATGCCGGCCGGGCCGGGGGCGCAGGGCGCGGGTTGGGGGGCGGGGCAGCCGTGGATGCGCCGCGCCAGCATGGCGCACAGATCGGGCAGCGCCACCGGCTTGGTCACCACGTCGTCCATGCCGGCGCGCAGGCATTCCTCCACCGTTTCGGCAAAGGCGTCGGCGGTCATGCCGATGATGGGGATGCGGGTGCCGGGGGCTTCGGCCGCGCGGATGGCGCGCGCCAGGTCCAGGCCATCCATGACCGGCATGTGATAATCGGTGATGACCGCCACGTAATCGCCGCCGCGCAGGAAGGCGGCCAGCGCCGTGCCGCCGTCGGGATGGATGTCGGCGTCATAGCCCAGGCGCTGCAATTGCGAGCGCAGCAGCCATTGGTTCACCGGGTTGTCCTCGGCCGCCAGCACCAATCCGCCGCCGGCGACGGCCAGCGGCGGCGCGCCCTGATCGGCCGGGGCGGGCGGCGGGGCCTCGATCAACGGCAGCAACACGCGGAAGGTGGAGCCTTCGCCGGCACGGCTTTGCGCCTCGATGCGTCCGCCCATCAATTCCACCAACTGGCGCGAGATGGACAGCCCCAGACCGGTGCCGCCGTGGCGCCGGGTGGTCGAGGCGTCCACCTGCCGGAACGGCTGGAACAGCAGGGTCAGGTCGTCGGGCGCGATGCCGATGCCGGTGTCGGAGACGGCGATTTCCAGCCAGCCGTCGCGGCGGCCGAGCGCCAGCGTCACGCGGCCGCTTTCGGTGAATTTCACCGCATTGCCCACCAGGTTCATCACCACCTGACGCAGGCGCAGCGGATCGGCCTGGATCCAGGCGGGGGTGTCGGCGCTCCATGTCAGGTCCAGCGCCAGGCCCTTGGCGCGCGCGGTGGCGGCCAGCGCGCCGGCCACCTCCTGGGCGATGTGGCTGGGGCTGGTGGGGGTGGGGGCGATGCGCACCTTGCCGGCCTCGATCTTCGACAGGTCCAGGATGTCGTTGATGATGCCCAGCAGCGATTCGGTGGATTGCCAGATGACGTCGGCATATTGGCGCTGTTCGTCGCTCAGCCGGGTTTCGCGCAGCAGCTCCACCGTGCCCAGGACGCCATGCATGGGGGTACGGATCTCGTGGCTCATGGTGGCCAGGAAGCGCGACTTGGCCTGTGCCGCCGCCACCGCCTGGGCGCGGGCGTCCTCCAGTTCGGCGTTGTGGGCCTCGATGCGGTCCAGCAGGCTGTTATAGGCGGTGATCACCCGGCCCAGCTCGTCGTGCGGGCGCGGGTTGCTGGGCACCTTGCCGGCCATGGCGATGGCGCGGTTCAGGCGCTCCAGCGGGGCCATCACCGTGGCGCGCAGGGCGAACACCGCGCTGATCACCATGGCGGCCGACAGCAGCAGGAACACCATCACCGTCAGCCGGGCGTCCGATCGCGCCGCCGCCGACAGGGCGCGGCGGTCCACCCACAGGGTCAGATGGCCCAGCAGATGGCCCTCATAGACGATCTGCGCCATCACCTTGTCGGTGTCGGCGGGGGTGTCGCAGCCGTGTTCGCGGGTTGCCGCCAGCAGGCCGCCATAGGGTTCGGTCACCTCGGCGCAGGCCACCTCGGGATGGGCGTTCAGCGAGCCGACGATGGCGCGGGTGGCGCGATCGTTGATCGACCACATGGGTTCCTGCAAGGCGATGGCGTTCAGCCGCGCGATGTCGGCCATGGCCTCGGACAGCCGGTGGCGTTCGGTGTCGAACTGGCGCCAGGCCACGGCGCCGGCCACCATGACCGCCAGCGCGGCCGAGGCCGACACGGCGATGGCCAGGAAGCGGCTGGTGATCTGCTCGATACGCCAAAGCGCCACCGAAGGTCGTCCTTGCCCGGGTCGAGAATGATAGCCCGAGGGTAGGACAAAGCCGCCATCCTGACCAGAAGCCATTGCGCAAGCGGGGGATGCCCTGCACAATGTGGTGATCTCGGGTCTTGACCCGATGCCGATGGACCCGCTGCCCATGCCGGAATGCCTGACCGACCGCCTGGGGCGCCTTTGTGCCGTGACGCTTGCCCTGTTCGTCCTGCTGCCGCCACCGGCGGCGTGGGCCGAGCCGGTCAAGGTCGGCTGCGTCGAGTTTCCCCCGCTGACCTATACCGGCCCCGACGGCCACCCGTCCGGCAAGGCCATCGAACTGGTCTCGGCCATCCTCAGGCGCGCGGGGCTGGATTACGAGATCAAGTGCTATCCCGGCGCCCGCCTGATGGCCAGCCTGCGGGACGGTTCCTCCCACGTGGCCATGCTGATCCGCCATCCCGACATCCTGGATTCCGTGCAGTACGGCCATCTGCCCATGGCTTATCTGGACCTGGACGCCTATCGCCTGGGGACGACGCCGCCGCTTGAGGGGATCGAGAAGGTGCGCGGCCGCTCGGTGATCCTGCTGCGCGGTTACGGCTATGGCGGGTGGATCGACTTCTTCAAGGACCCCGCCAACCGGGTCAACGTGTCCTTTGCCGACAGCCGCGAGGCCGCCATCCGCATGCTGGCCAGCGGCCATGGCGATTATCTGATCGACTATGCCGATCCGGCCGCCCTGGCGCTGGCGCGATCGTCGCTGACGGGCCTGCAATCGGAAACCCTGGTCCGCCTGGAAAGCTATTTCCTGGTGTCCAACAGGGCCCCCAATCCCCCCGCGTTGCTGCGGCGGATCGAGGACGCGTTCCGCCAGATGGGCGCCCGCCCGGTCCAGTGATCAGCGCCGGTCGCCGCTCCACTCCTCGACCGGCAGGCCGCGCGCCAGCCAGCCGGGGCCGGCGGCGCTGCCGACCATGCCTTCGGGGACGTGACGCGCCTGGGTGAAGCCGCTGTCGCGCAACGCCGCCAGCGCCTTGCCCGACCGGTTGCCGGTTCGGCAGATCAGCACCAGCGGGGCGTTGCGGTCAACGCCGGCCACCTCCAGCAGGCGCTCGGCGAAATCGGGGCGCCCCCAACTGACGGTCCGTGCCCCCGCGGGGATGCCGGTGTCGTTCCATTCCACTGGCGTGCGCACGTCCACCAGAATGACGGCCTTGCGCGCGGCCAGGGCGGCCGCCTCGGGCGCGGGCAGGGTTTCGCCAGCGCCGGCCGGCGCCCCGCCCAGCGCCACGACGGCCAGCAGGGTCACGGCCGCCAGCAGGCGGCGGGCGGCCTCAGCGCCGCCGCGCCACCCAGCCGCCAAAGCACAGCGCGCGGAAGAACGGCTGGGGCGGGCCGAAGCCGGCCTGTTCCAGCAATTGGCCCAGACGCGCTTCGGTGACGGGATGAATGTCGCGGTCCACATGCGAGAACCCCTTGTCGATGTCGGTGATGCCGATGCCGGCGGCCATTTGCAGGTGGCGCCAATAGGTGCGCAGCTCCGCCTGCCAGGGATCGCTCCAGGCGGGGCCGAACAGGTCGGCCAGCACCAGCGGCGCGCCCGGCTTGAGGCGTTTGGCCAGATCGCCCAGCAGGTCCAGCTTGGCGCCGTCGTCGGGCAGGAAATGCAGCACCAGCAGCAGGGTGGCGGCGTCGAATGGCTCGAACGACGGCAGGTCGTCCACCTTGCAGGGATAAAGGCGCACGCGCTCGGTCAGGCCGTGCGCGGCCACCTTGCCCTCGGCCAGGGTCAGCATGTCCGCCGCCGGGTCCAGGCCGACCACATGCAGGGCAGGGCAGGCGCGGCCCAGCGCCACGCATTCCGCCCCGGTGCCGGCGCCGGCCACCAGCACGCGGCCCTGGCCGCCGGTCGCCTCGGCCACCACCATGCAGGCCAGTTGGTGCAGCGCCTCGTAGCCGGGAATGGCGTCGCGGATGCGGCGGTCATAGGCCTGGGCGCGTTCGGCGGCGTAGATGCGGTCCAGCGGGGTGTCGGTGCTCATGCGGTCTCCTCGGTGGGAAAGGCCTGCAACTGGCGCAGCGCCTCGGCCATGGCGATGGCGGCGGCCATGGCGACGTTGAGCGAGCGCGCCGCCGGATTGAGCGGGATGCGCACGCGCGCGTCCGCCGCCTCGGCCACCGCGTCGGGCACGCCGGCGCTTTCGCGCCCCACCATGATGATGTCGTCGGGGCGAAAGGTGAAGCGGTCCAGGCGCTCGGACGCCTTGGTGGACAGCAGCACCACCCGGCGCCCCTGGTCATGCGACCACTGGCGAAAGGCAGGCCACGACGTATGGCGGGTCACCGTTACTTGCTCGATATAGTCCATGCCGGCGCGGCGCATGCGCTTTTCGTCCCACAGGAACCCGCACGGCTCGATCACGTCGATGCCGAAATCCAGGCAGGCGCCCAGGCGCAGAACCGCCCCGGCGTTCTGGGGGATGTCAGGCTGGTACAGCGCCAGTCGCGGCCGGGTCGTCCTCTCTGCCAATCCTTTGACCTACAACAAATATGGTGGTGTCCGAAGTCCCCACTCGCAGAATTAGTTAATCCTGAAAGTGCACTTGACTCGCCTGTTGATCCAAACGGGCCGATGTGGTTAATAGGGCCGCTTCCGCGGGCCAACAAGAGGTTATGTCATGGCTGATCCGGCAACGCATGCCCAGCCCTCGTCGACGGACGGGCAGACTCGGCGGGATTTCCTGCTGTATGCCACTACCGCCGTCGGCGCGGCCGGGACCGCCGCTGCTTTGTGGCCGTTCGTGCACAGCATGAACCCGGCCGCCGATACCCTGGCGCTGTCCACCACCGACGTGGACCTGTCCGCCATTCACACTGGTCAGGCCATCACGGTCATCTGGCAGGGCAAGCCGGTCTTCGTGCGTCACCGCACGGAGGGCGAGATCGCCCAGGCCGCCAAGGATGACGGCGCCGACCTGCGCGATCCTGAAAAGGATGCCGACCGCGCGACCAAGCCGGAATGGCTGGTGGTGATCGGCGTCTGCACCCATCTCGGCTGCGTGCCGCTGGGTCAGAAGCCTGCCGACCCCAAGGGCGAATACAACGGCTGGTTCTGCCCCTGCCACGGTTCGCACTACGATACTTCGGGCCGCATCCGCAAGGGCCCCGCGCCCCTGAACCTGCCGGTGCCGAAGTATGCGTTCACCACCGACACCACCATCCGTATCGGGTAAGGATCGGCCATGAGCGGCTTTCAGAGCAACAACAAGGTGGTGAGCTGGCTGGACCAGCGGCTTCCCATCTTCTCGATGATGCACCATTCGGCCATCGAGTATCCCACTCCCAGGAATCTGAATTACTGGTGGAATTTCGGCTCGCTGGCCGGCTTCACCCTGGTGATCATGATGCTGACCGGCATCTTCCTGGTGATGAATTATTCGTCGCACACCTCGCTGGCCTTCGACTCGGTCGAGCGCATCATGCGCGACGTCAATTACGGGTGGCTGATCCGCTACCTGCACATGAACGGCGCCTCGATGTTCTTCATCCTGGTGTACATCCACATCCTGCGTAACCTCTATTACGGCTCGTACAAGGCGCCGCGCGAGGTTCTGTGGTGGATCGGCATCATCATCTTCCTGCTGATGATGGGCACCGCGTTCATGGGCTACGTGCTGCCGTGGGGCCAGATGTCCTTCTGGGGCGCCACCGTGATCACCAACCTGTTCTCGGCGTTCCCGATCATCGGCGACCCGATCCGCACCCTGCTGTGGGGCGGCTTCTCGGTGGACAACCCGACGCTGAACCGGTTCTTCTCGCTGCACTACCTGCTGCCGTTCGTCATCCTCGGTATGGTCGTCCTCCACGTGTGGGCGCTGCACACCGTCAAGTCGAACAACCCGCTGGGCGTGGAGATCAAGACCCCGGCCGACACCATCCCGTTCCACCCCTACTACACCATCAAGGACCTGTTCGGCATCGGCCTGTTCCTGATGTTCTACTTCGCCTTCGTGTTCTGGGCGCCGAACTTCCTCGGCCATCCGGACAATTACATCGAAGCGAATCCGATGGTGACCCCGCCGCACATCGTGCCCGAATGGTACTTCCTGCCGTTCTACGCGATCCTGCGCGCCTTCACCCAGGACATCTGGTTCATCTCGGCGAAGCTGCAGGGCGTCGTGGCCATGTTCTCGGCCATCATCGTCCTGTTCTTCCTGCCCTGGCTGGACACCTCGAAGGTCCGCTCGGCCAAGTTCCGCCCGCTGTACCGCCAGTTCTTCTGGCTGTTCGTGGTGGACTGCGTGGTGCTGGGCTATGTCGGCGGCAAGCCGGCGGAAGGCATCCTGATCACCATCGGTCAGATCGCCACTGCCTACTACTTCGCCCACTTCCTGATCATCATGCCGCTCTTGGGCAAGATCGAGAAGCCCAAGGCCCTGCCGGCCAGCATCTCGGCCCCCGTGCTGAAGGAGAAGGCATAATGCGTAAGCTCATCCTTTCGGCCCTGGTTGCCGCCGGTCTGACCGGCGCCTCCGGTGCGGCGCTGGCCGCCGAAGCCGGTGCGCCGCTGATGAAGCCGGAATTCTCGTTCAACGGCGTGTTCGGCAAGTACGACCAGGGCCAGCTCAAGCGCGGCTTCGAGATCTTCCACCAGGTGTGCTCGAACTGCCACGGCCTGCGTCTGGTCGCCTACCGCAACCTGGCCGCTGTCGGCCTGACCGCGGAAGAGATCAAGGCCGTCGCCGCCGAGCGCGACATCGACGACGCGCCCAATGACGAGGGCATCGTCAGCAAGCGCGCCGGCCGGCCGTCGGACAAGTACATCTCGCCGTTCCCGAACGACAAGGCGGCCGCGGCCGCCAACGGCGGCGCCCTGCCGCCGGACCTGTCGCTGATCGCCAAGGCGCGCGTGGGTGGTCCGAACTACCTCTACAGCCTGATGCTGGGCTTCGAGGACACGCCGCCGGAAGGCCACGAGCTGCCCGAGGGCAAGTACTTCAACAAGTACTTCCCCGGCGGCAACATCAGTATGCCTCCGCAGCTGATGGAAGACCTGGTGACCTATTCGGACGGCACCAAGGCCACGCCGCAGCAGATGGCCCTGGACATCACTGCGTTCCTCAACTGGGCCGCCGAGCCCGAGCTGGACGAGCGCAAGTCCCTGGGCCTGAAGGTCATGATCTTCCTGGGCATCTTCACCGCCCTGCTGTACGCGCTGAAGCGTCAGATCTGGAAGAACGTGCACTGATCAGGCACCCCCGGGGCGCCCGCGCCGGGGTTATGACAAGCAAACTGGCCGCTGTCCTTGCGACAGCGGCCTTTTTGTTTTAACACCGACCCACTTTCTCCAGCTCCAGGGGCGACAGAGATGACCACTCCCGTACTCGGCATCATCGGCGGTTCCGGCGTCTACGACATCGACGGCCTGACCAACAAGGAGTGGCGCCGCGTCGCCTCGCCGTTCGGCGAGCCGTCGGACGAGCTGCTGTTCGGCGATCTGGACGGCCAGAAGCTGGTGTTCCTGCCGCGCCACGGCCGCGGCCACCGCATTCCGCCGTCCGAGCTGAACTATCGCGCCAATATCGACGCCATGAAGCGCGCCGGCGTGACCGAGATCGTGTCGGTGTCGGCGGTCGGCTCGCTCAAGGAGGAATTGCCCCCGGGCACCTTCGTCATCGTCGATCAGTTCATCGACCGCACCTTCGCCCGCGTCAAAAGCTTCTTCGAAACCGGGCTGGTGGCCCATGTGTCCATGGCGCACCCGGTGTGCGCCCGCCTGGGCGACATCATCGAAC
Organism: Pseudomonadota bacterium; assembly: GCA_023426365.1. GTDB lineage: Bacteria > Pseudomonadota > Alphaproteobacteria > Rhodospirillales > Magnetospirillaceae > Magnetospirillum. The sequence continues at coordinate 39,378 of JAFAAW010000040.1, read as the reverse complement.
GCGCCGCCGCCGATGCCGGGATCAAGGCGGTGCGCGGCGGCACCTATCTGGTGATGGAAGGGCCGCAATTCTCGACCCAGGCCGAAAGCAACCTCTATCGCCAGTGGGGCTGCGACGTCATCGGCATGACCAACATGCCCGAGGCGAAATTGGCCCGCGAGGCCGAGATGTGCTACGCCACCGTCGCCATGGTCACCGATTACGATTGCTGGCACCCCGACCACGACGCGGTGACGGTGGAGCAGGTGATCAAGGTGCTGGTGGAGAATGCGGGCCGCGCCCGCGCCCTGGTCAAGGCCATCGTGCCGCACGTGGCCGGGCACAGCGGGCCGTGCGCCAAGGGCTGCCACCATGCCCTGGAACACGCCATCATCACCCACCCGGACAAGCGCGACGCGGCGCTGGTGTCGCGCCTGGACGCGGTGGCCGGCCGGGTGCTCAAGGGCTAGGGCGCCGGGCGCTCAGGGCTGCGGCGATCGCGCGCGCGCCACGCGCAGGAACAGTTCCAGCGCGCGTTCGCTGCAGGTGACGCATTGGCCGCAGCCCTGGATCGAGGCGCAGTTCAGAATGCTTTGCAGGCTGTCCAGGCTGGAATCCGGATCAGGGTCGAAATGCCAGGGGCATTCTTCTCCGTTTCGATTCCGCATGGTCCACCTCGAACAGCGGCGCCACCTTTTTGGGGCGCCTTGTTGATGGAATGATAAATCCACGGCCACGGCTTTGGTATGGGTGCAGGTGTATAGGGTCGTCCTGTTACGCACCGTTCGGATGGCGATGTCGGCACCCTATCCGTTTGCCCACGGCCCCCCCTTGGAAAGGCAGCGAGGTATTGGCATGAAGATCGATGGCAAGCCCACCCGCACCATCTGGCTGGCCGATGACGGCTGGGCGGTGGAGATCATCGACCAGACCCGTCTGCCCCACGAACTGGTCACCGTGCGGCTGGAAAGCCTGGCCGACGCGGCCCATGCCATCAAGGCCATGCTGGTGCGAGGCGCGCCGCTGATCGGCGCCACCGCCGCCTATGGCATGGCGCTGACGGCGCGGGCCAACGCGTCGGACATGGCGCTGACGGTGGCTTACAACATCCTGCATTCCACCCGCCCCACCGCTATCAACCTGAAATGGGCGCTGGACGAGATGATCAAGGCGCTGGCCGGCGTGCCCGAGGCCGAGCGCGCCGCCGTCGCCTATGCCCGCGCCGCCGAGATCGCCGACGAGGACGTGGCCATCAATTCGGCCATCGGCGATAACGGCCTGGACCTGCTGCGCGAGATCTGGGCGCGCCGCCGGGCCGAGGGCGCCGAGCGGCTGAACGTGCTGACCCATTGCAATGCCGGCTGGCTGGCCACCGTGGATTGGGGCACCGCCATCGCGCCGATCTACAAGGCGTTCGATGCCGGCCTGCCCATCCATGTGTGGGTGGACGAGACCCGCCCGCGCAACCAAGGGGCCAGCCTGACCGCGCGCGAGCTGAACTGGCACGGCGTGCCCCATACGGTGATCGCCGACAATACCGGCGGCCATCTGATGCAGCACGGCCTGGTGGATTGCGTGATCGTCGGCACCGACCGGGTCACCCGCAACGGTGATGTCTGCAACAAGATCGGCACTTACCTCAAGGCGCTGGCGGCGGCCGACAACAACGTGCCCTTCTATGTGGCGCTGCCCAGCCCGACCATCGACTGGAAGGTGGCCGACGGCATCCGCGAAATTCCCATCGAGGAACGCGATGCCCTCGAGCAGACGCACATGCCCGGCAAGGCGGCCGACGGCAGCATCGTCACCGTGCAGGTCACGCCCGACGGCAGCCCGGCGGGCAATTGGGGCTTCGACGTGACGCCCGCGCGTCTGGTGACCGGCCTGATCACCGAACGCGGCGTGTGCGCGGCCAGCCCCGAGGGTCTGTGCGCGCTGTTCCCGGAACGGGGCTGAGGCCGCCTAGAGCGGCGAGCGCCAAACATGAACCAGGCCATCGTGCGTCATATTTGACGTTCGATGGGCCGGGCGGCGGCGCCGTAGGCGGCGATGCGCGCCGCCAGCCGGGTGGCAAGGATCGGGCTGGCCTCGCCCAGGGCGGCCAGGATGGTCCGCGCTTCGGCACCGTAGGCGGCGATCTTTTCCGCCGTCCAATGGGGCGGCGGCGGTGCCAGGTTGACGATGCGGTCGGCCAGCTTGACCATCCAGATTTCCGCCGGTTGGCGGCGGATGCGGTCCAGGCTGTCGGCCATGGCCTGGGGCTTGGGCAGGTCGGCGCGCTTGGTCAGGGCCTGGACACCGGCCAGCACCAACGGGCCGAACCGATCCAGCACCCGCGCGGGCGGGGTGTCGGTATCCTCCAGCACGTCATGCAGCAGCGCCGCGGTCACCGCCAGCGTGCCGTCGCGGCCCGGCTCGGCCGCCAGCGCCGCCATCACCTCCTGCGCCACCGAGGTCAGGTGGGCGACATAGGCGACGCCGGTGCCCGGAACCGTCTGATTCCGATGGGCGCGGGCGGCGAAATCCAGCGCGGCCAGAAAGCTGTCCTGCAACCAAGGCGGCATCCTATCCTCCGCTCAGAACACGTCCTTGCGCCGCCTGAGTTCCGCGAACACCCGCACCGGGTCGGTGCCCGGCTCTATGCCGACGGCGCGGGCCACGGCGGCCTCGTCGGCGCGCAGGAAGGGGTTGGCGGCGCGTTCATCGGCCATGGTGGAGGGGATGGTGGGGCGGCCGGCGGCGCGCAGGCGGGCAACCTGATCCACGCGGGCGACCAGCGCCGCGTTGTCGCGCTCCACCAGCCGGGCGAAGCGCCCGTTGGAGGCGGTGTATTCGTGGGCGCAATAGACCCTTGTGTCACCCGGCAGGTCGCGCAGCTTGGCCAGCGAGTCCCACATCTGCGCCGCCGTGCCCTCGAACAGCCGGCCGCAACCCAGCGAGAACAGGGTGTCGCCGCAGAACAGCGCGTGGCTGTCGGGAAACCAGAAGGCGATGTGGCCGCTGGTGTGGCCCGGCGTCTCGAACACCATGGCGGCGGCGTGGCCGAGCAGGAAGGTGTCACCCTCGCGCGCCTCGACGTCGATGCCGGGGATGCGTTCGGCGTCGCGCCGGGCGCCCACCACCTGGGCGCCGGTATGCCGCTTCAGTTCGAGATTGCCGCCGGTGTGGTCGCCGTGGTGATGGGTGTTGAGGATGTGGGTCAGGCGCCAGCCGCGCGCGCGGGCCGCCGCCAGCACCGGCTCGGCCACCGCCGGGTCCACCGCCGCCGTGGCGCCGCTTTCCGGCTCGTGCAGCAGATAGACGTAGTTGTCCGACAGCACCGCGATCTGTTCGACCACAATCCGCGTCATGGCCCCGGTTCCTTGCCTAGCCGACGATGCGATAGACCACCACCTCGCGCCGGGTGCGGTCCTCCAGTTCCAGGCTGGTGGCGACGGTCGTCCGCGCCACCTCCAACAGGCCGGTCTTGGGCAGATAGGCCCGCCCCGGATCGGCCATCAGCACGGTGGCCCCGGCCGCCGCCATCTGGCGCAGCCAGGGAAAGATGTGGGCGGTCATGGGGGCTTCGTAACAGACGTCGCCGGCCACCACCACGTCCCAGCGGCAGGGTTGCCCCACCACGTCGTGGTCGGCCACCGCGACGGCGACGCCGTTCAGCTCGGCATTCATGGGAATGACCGCGCAGGCCAGCGGGTCGATGTCGGCCGCTACAACCTCGGCCGCGCCGTTGATGGCGGCGGCGATGGCGGTGGCCCCCGATCCGGCGGCGAAGTCCAGCACCCGCTTGCCGCGCACCAGATCGGGATTGTCCAGCACGTAGCGGGTCAGCGCCTGTCCGCCCGCCCAGCAGAACGCCCAATAGGGCGGCGGCAGGTTGACGCGCAGCAGGGCGGCCTCGGTGGCCTCCCACAACGGCGTCACCTCGGTCGCCAGCCACAGGTTGATCTCGGGGCAGGCCGGCGGCTGCGACACCTCGGTCACTTCGCGGATGAAGGCGCGGGGATCCTGGCCCATGAGGACTCTCAGTCGTTCGATGTCCAGCATAGGCGCAAAACTCCGGTGGGAAAAACGCAAAAGGCTAGGTCAACCTGCCCGCCAGGATGGCCGCCAGCACCAGCCAGCCGAACCAGCGGTTCGACTTGAACTTGGCCAGGCAATCGGCCGCGTCGTCGATGTCGCCGCGCCGGACCTGCCACGCCAGTTGCAGCCCGGCCACGGCCAGCAGCGGATAGAACGCCCAGCCCAGCCCGGCGGCCCAGCCGGCGGCGGCGGTCAGCGCCATCATGCCGGCATAGAAGCCGCCGACCCAGCGCGGCGTCGCGTCGCCCAGGCGCAGCGCGGTGGACTTGACGCCGATCAGCGCGTCGTCCTCCTTGTCCTGATGGGCATAGATGGTGTCGTAGCCCAGGGTCCACAGGATGCCGCCGGCGTAAAGCAGCACGGCCGGAATGCCGAGGTCGCCCTGCACCGCCGCCCAGCCCATGACCGCGCCCCAGTTGAAGGTCAGGCCCAGCCACGCCTGCGGCCACCAGGTGATCCGCTTCATCAGCGGATAGGGGAACACCAACAGCAGCGAGGCCACGCCCAGGCCGATGGCAAACGGCGGCAATTGCACCAGGATCAGCAGGCCCACCAGCAACTGCGCCGCCAGGAACGCCCAGGCGCGCTTCAGGCTGACCGCGCCCGACGGGATGGGGCGGCCCTTGGTGCGCTCCACCTGGGCGTCGAACTTGTGGTCGGCGATGTCGTTGATGGTGCACCCGGCCCCGCGCATCACCACCGACCCCACGGCGAACAGCGCGAACAGCCGCCAATCGGGCCAGCCGTCGCCGGCCAGCGCGATGCTCCACCAGCAGGGGAACAACAGCAGCCAGGTGCCGATGGGGCGGTCCAGCCGCATCAGCCGCAGATAGGGGCGGGTGGCCGCCGGTGCCCAGCGGTCGATCCAGTTGCCGACGGGAATGTCGCCGTTAAGGGTGGGTGCGCTGCTCATGGCGCCACCTTTAACGGAAACGGCGCCGTTGTGCCAGGGTGGGCATGGCCGCCCGGCCTACAGCGCCGAGCGGCACACCAGCAGGCCGTTCTGCCATTCCATGTTGTCGACCGCCCAGCCGCGCAGGGCGGCATCGGCCGCCGGGCGGGGATTGATGGGCTTGCCGAAATGATAGCCCTGGCCGAAGCGCACCTTGAGCAGCTTGAGCAGGTTGGTGGTTTCGCTGTTTTCCACGAATTCCGCGATGGTGCCCACCTTGAGGTCGCGGCACAGTCCGGCGATGGCGCGCAGGAAGGGCGTGCTTTCGCCGTTCGACGAAATCTCGCGGATGTAGGACCCGTCGATCTTGACGTGATCGACCTGGAGCGCGCGCAGATAGTGGAAGGCGGCGGCGCCCGCGCCGAAATCGTCCAGGCAGACCGGGAAACCCTGCCGGCGCAGCATCTGCAACACCCCGTTGACCGCCGGCAGGTCCTCGACCTCGGCCGATTCGGTCAGCTCGAACAAGAGCCGTCCGCGCAGGTCGCTGGCGTCGCGCACGATCTCCAGCAACTGGCGGGCGGTGGCGATGTGCGACAGCGATCGCCCCGACAGGTTGACGGCGAAGCGCAGCGCCTCGTGCTTGCCCATGGGCGAGCGCATGAACTCGACGGCGCGGCGCAGGATGGCCAGGTCCAGGCCGCCGACCATGCCCACATTCTCGGCGAAGGTGACGGTTTCGAACGGCGAGTCGCGGCCGGGAAAGCGCACCAGGCATTCGAAATGGTGGACGACGCCGGTCCACAGATCGACCACCGGCTGGAACACCAGCTCGAATCCGCCGGTGTCGATCACCGTCTTGATCTCGCGCATCTGCGCCACCGTTTCCGACAGGCGCGGGCGCAGGTCGCTGGCCAGCCCGTCCAGCGTCATGGTGCCGGAATGGGAAAAGGCGTTCAGGCTGTAGATCAGCGCGTTGGCCGCCTCTTCGGACGAGATGCCCGCGCCGTCCAGCGCCATGGAGGCGCTTTGCACCGCCTGATGGGGCGGCGGCGGCAGAAAGGCGTGCAGCAATTCGCTGATGGTGTTTTCGATGGCGTCGGTGGTGACGCTGGGGGCGTGGATCAGGCCGTATTTGTTTTCGCCCAGTTCGCCGGCCGCGTCGCCGCCCACCGAGCAGGCGCGCAGGCGGTCGCCCAGCTCGGCCATGAACTCGTCGGCGGCCAGCGGGCCGGCCTGGGCGCGCACCTTCTCCACCTGGGGCACTTCCAGCATGGTCAACTGGTAGGCCGCGTCCGGCTCCACCGCCGAGGATTCGCTCAGCATGCGCCGGGCCAGGTCGGTGAAATTGTCCTTGTCCAGCAGGCCGGAAATGGGATCGTGCGCCTCGGCCGGCACGTCCAGCGCGGCGGCATGGGTCAGCGCCAGCAGGCGGGCGCCCGGGCGCTGCGGGTGGCGATAGCCCGACACCGCCACCGGCTTGGCCGGATGGCCGTTGCCGTTGGGCGGGGTGTGCAGCAGCAGGTGGCGCACACGGTCGCCGCGATCCATGCGGCTGAGCGCGCGCACCACGCGTTCGGTGTCCTCGGCGATGAACAGCTCGGCCAGCGGCACCCCGGCAAGCAGGCGGGCCGGCTTGCCGGCCAGCGCCATGGCGGCGCCGACGGCGAAGCCGATGCGGCCGTCCTCCTCCACCTCGACCAGCAGGTCGGCGGCGGCAAAGGCGAAGGCCACGTAAAGATCGCGCGATCGGTTGATGTCGCCTGCGGCGTTCATTCCCTTATTTGAATCCCCCCTGCGAACCCCGGCGGGAACTATCGCACGGGCGCACAGGGAACGCCAGTGACGGCAGGTGACGGCGCGCCCATGCGGGGGTGCTTGCAATGGGTGGGGCGAATCGCTATAAGCGTCCCTTCCTCGCGCGGCATAGGCCGGTGGCATGCCTTGTCGCGCCTGAATCGCTCACTCGCACCGTAAGGACAAGCGAAAATGCCCAAGATGAAGACCAAGAGCGCCGCCAAGAAGCGGTTTAAGCTCACCGCCTCCGGCAAGGTCAAAGGCAACGTGGCCAACAAGCGCCACTGCCTCTCCGCGAAGCCCCAGGACATGAAGCGCCAGGCTCGCGGCACCTTCATCCTGTTCAAGGCTGATGGTGAGAAGGTCAAGCAATACTACCTGCCGAACGGAGCTAAGTAATGGCGCGCGTCAAGCGGGGCGTGATTGCGCACGCCCGTCACAAGAAGATCCTGAAGCTGGCCAAGGGCTATCGCGGCCGTGCCAATTCGTGCTTCCGCGTTGCGATCGAGAAGGTCGAGAAGGCGCTGCGTTACGCCTATCGTGACCGTCGCGCCAAGAAGCGCAATTTCCGCGCGCTCTGGATCCAGCGCATCAACGCCGGCACCCGCCAGTACGGCGTGCCCTATTCCCGATTTATGGACGGCCTGAAGAAGGCTGGCATCGCGCTCGACCGCAAGGTCCTGGCGGACATCGCCGCCCGCGAGCCGGAAGCCTTCAAGTCGCTGGTTGAGAAGGCCCAGGCGGCCCTCCAGTAAGGCTTGTCCGATCCCCGCAAGGGGAGAGGGAAATTACGCGGAGGGGTCGCCCGTTGAGGGCGGCCCCTTTTCGCGTCCATATGGGGAAAGTCGATGGACGAACTCGATAAGATCCGCGCCGAGGCCCTGGCGCTGGTGGCCGGCGCCGCCAGCCTGGAGGCCCTGGAAGCCGCCCGCGTGGCGACACTGGGCAAGAAGGGCAGCGTCTCCGCCCTGATGGCGTCCTTGGGCAAGATGAGCCCGGACGAACGCAAGGCGGCGGGCGCCCAGCTCAACGCCGTCAAGGATCAGGTGGCCGACGCCATCGCCGCGGCCAAGGCCGGGCTGGAGGCGCAGGCGCTGGAGGCCAAGCTGGCGCGCGAGCGCGTGGACGTCACGCTGCCGGTGCGCCCCGAGTCCCAGGGCCGGATCCACCCCATTTCCCAGGTGATGGACGAGATGACCGCCATCTTCGCCCAGATGGGCTTCGAGGTGGCGGAAGGTCCCGACATCGAGGACGACTTCCATAACTTCACCGCGCTGAACATCCCGGCCGAACACCCGGCCCGGCAGATGCACGACACCTTCTATTTCGGCGAGAAGGCCGACGGCTCGCGCCACCTGCTGCGCACCCACACCAGCCCGGTGCAGATCCGCACCATGCTGGCCAACAAGCCGCCAATCCGCATCATCGCCCCGGGGCGCACCTATCGCTGCGACTCGGACATGACGCACACGCCCATGTTCCATCAGATCGAGGGTCTGGTCATCGACAAGACCACCCATATGGGCCACCTCAAGGGCTGCCTGATGGAATTCGTCACCACCTTCTTCGAGGTGGACGAGGTGCCGGTGCGCTTCCGCCCCAGCTTCTTCCCGTTCACCGAACCCTCGGCCGAGGTGGATATCGGCTGCTCGCGCGAGGGCGGCGAGCTGCGCATCGGCAAGGGCTCGGGCTGGCTGGAGATCGGCGGCTCGGGCATGGTGCATCCCAACGTGCTGCGCGCCTGCGGCCTGGACCCCGACGAGTACCAGGGCTTCGCCTTCGGCATGGGCGTCGAGCGCATGGCCATGCTGAAATACGGCATCCCCGATCTGCGCACCTTCTTCGATTCCGATCTGCGCTGGCTCAAGCATTACGGCTTCGTGCCGCTTGACGTGCCGACCCTGTCCGGAGGGCTGACCCGATGAAGTTCACTCTGTCGTGGCTCAAGGAGCATCTTGAGACCGATGCCAGCCTGGCCGAGATCGAGGCGCGCCTGACCATGCTGGGCCTCGAGGTCGAGGGCGTCGAGGACCCGGCCGCGCGTCTGGGCGGCTTCGTCGTCGCCCACGTGCTGGAGGCCGACAAGCACCCCAACGCCGACCGCCTGCGCGTGTGCAAGGTGGATACCGGCGCCGGTGTCATCCAGGTGGTGTGCGGCGCCCCCAACGCGCGCGCCGGACTCAAGGTCATCCTGGCCCAGCCGGGCACCGTCATCCCCGTCACCGGCGAGGCGCTGAAGAAGGGCAACGTGCGCGGCGTGGAAAGCCAGGGCATGATGTGCTCGTGGCGCGAGCTGAGCCTGGGCGAGGACCATGACGGCATTGCCGAACTGGACCCATCGCTGCCGGTCGGCGCCAAGCTGGTCGAGGTGATGAGCTTCGATCCCATGATCGAGATCAGCATCACCCCCAACCGCGCCGACTGCCTGGGCGTGCGCGGCGTGGCGCGCGATCTGGCGGCTTCCGGCCTGGGCACGCTCAAGCCGCTCAAGGCCGATGCCGTGCCGGGCAGCTTCAAGAGCCCGATCGGCGTCAAGCTGGAATTCAGCCCCGACACCCTTTCGGCCTGCCCGTATTTCGCCGGCCGCCTGATCCGGAGCGTGAAGAACGGCGAAAGCCCGGACTGGCTGAAGGACCGCCTGACCGCCATCGGCCTGCGTCCCATCTCGGCCCTGGTGGACATCACCAACTACATCACCTACGACCTGGCCCGGCCGCTGCACGTGTTCGACGCCGCCCTGGTCAAGGGCGACATCCGCGCCCGTCTGGCCCGTGACGGCGAAAAGCTGCTGGCGCTGAACGGCAAGGAATACACGCTGTCGTCCGAGATGACGGTGATCGCCGACGAGGCGGGCGCCGAGGCCATCGCCGGCATCATGGGCGGCGAGCATTCCGGCTGCACCGAGGCCACCACCGACGTGTTCCTGGAAGTGGCCTATTTCGATCCCATCCGCACCGCCACCACGGGCCGCAAGCTGGACATCCTGTCGGATGCCCGCTTCCGCTTCGAGCGCGGCGTGGACCCGGCCTTCATCGTGCCGGCGGCGGAAATCGCCACCCGCATGATCCTGGATTTGTGCGGCGGCGAGGCGTCCGAGCTGATCGTCGCCGGCGCCGAGCCGGATTGGCGCGCCTCGATCGTCATGCGCCCCGAGCGCGTGGCCGAGCTGGGCGGCGTCGAGGTGAGCAAGCAGAAGCAGGAAGACATCTTGCGCGGCCTGGGCTGCACCGTGTCGGAACACGACGACGGCCTGCTGGTGGTGCCGCCGTCGTGGCGCGGCGACATCACCGCCGAGCACGATCTGGTGGAAGAGGTCATCCGCATCAACGGCTATGACCTGCTGCCGACCGTGCCGCTGCCGCGCCCCAGCATGCCCAAGCCGCTGCTGACCCCCGGCCAGCGTCGGGCGTCGTGGGTGCGCCGCCAGTTGGCCGCGCGCGGGCTGGTGGAAACGGTGACGTGGTCGTTCCTGCCGTCGGCCCAGGCCAAGCTGTTTGGCGGCGGGGCGCCCGAGATGCATCTGGCCAACCCGATCTCGTCGGATCTGGACGCCATGCGGCCATCCGTGCTGCCCAATCTGGTCGCCGCCGCCGGCCGCAATGCCGACCGTGGGTTCCGCGATGTCGGCCTGTTCGAGATCGGCCCGCAATTCGACGGTCCCGAGCCGGGCCAGCAGCGCGCCGTCGCCGCCGGCATCCGCGCCGGCCGCGCCGTGCCGCGCCATTGGTCGGAAAAGACCCGCGCGGTGGACGTGTTCGACGCCAAGGCCGACCTGATGGCGGCCATCGCGGCGGCCGGCGCCAACCCGGACTCGTTTCAGGTGGCGGCGGGCGGTCCCGGCTGGTATCACCCCGGCCGCTCGGGCACGCTGAAGCTCGGCAACAAGCCGGTGGCCTATTTCGGCGAGGTGCACCCGGCCACCCTGGCCGCGCTGGACGTCAAGGGGCCGGTGGTGGCGTTCGAGCTGTTCCTGGAAGCCCTGCCGCCGCAAAAGGCCAAGGCGACCAAGGCCAAGCCGGCGCTGAAATCGTCGCCGTTCCAGCCGCTGGAGCGCGACTTCGCCTTCGTGCTGGACGCCGCCGTGTCGGCCGATCAGGTGGTGCGTGCCGCCAAGAACGCCGACAAGGCGCTGGTGAGCGACATCGCCGTGTTCGACCTCTACGAAGGCCCGAACGTGGGCGAGGGCAAGAAGTCCATCGCCATCACCGCCACCCTTCAGCCGACCGAGAAGACGCTGACCGACGAGGAGATCGAGGCGGTGGCCAAGAAGATCGTGGATGCGGTGGTCAAGGCCACCGGCGGCGTCTTGCGGTCGTAAACGTTCTGTATTGGCGGCCTTTCTTCCCCGCCATCGCCGGGCCTGACCCGGCGATCCATGGATGCCCGGATCAAGTCCGGGCATGACGGTGGAAGGAAGGCCGTTCCGTTTGCGAGAGACTTCCATGTTCGACATCCTTCTCGTCCGCCACGGCGAGACCCACTGGAACCGCCAGAAGCGCATCCAGGGTCATGGCGATTCGCCGCTGACGCTCAAGGGCATCGCGCAGGCCCAGGCCTATGGCCGCACCATCAGGGGCATGGTGGGCGACGGCGCCGGCTGGCGCCTGATCTCCAGCCCGCTGCCGCGCTGCGTGCAGACCGCCGCCATCCTGTCCGAGGTGGCCGGCCTGGACTTCGCCTCGATCGAGCTGGACCAGCGCCTCAAGGAGATTTCCACCGGCCATTGGTCGGGCCGCCTCAAGGCTGAGATGTCGCCCGACGACCTGTCGGGGTCGGGCATCAATTCGTGGTTCTTCCGCTGCCCGGGCGGCGAAAGCTACGGCCATTTCGCCGAACGCCTGGGGGCGTGGCTGTCCGAGCGGGCGGCGGGCGAAAAGCTGGTGGTGGTCAGCCACGGCGTGGCCGGCCGGGTGCTGCGCGGGCTGCATCTGGGCATGGACCCGAACCAGGCGTTGCAGGGCGATTCGCCGCAGGATGCGGTGTTCCGCCTGCAGCCCGGATCGATCAAACGGATAGGGTGCAATTAGATAAAATTTTATATAAAACCAGATTGACGCAGGCGGCTTGCATCAATCCTCCGCCCGCGCGACCATGGGCACATCGCAAAGCGGGGAATGCGGATGTCGCTGATACGGATGGCGCTGGCCGTGATGGCCGTGTGCCTGGCTATGACGGGACCAGCCAATGCGCAAAAGCGCGAACTGGTCGTCGGGGTCGAGGAACTCGACTATTTCCCCGCCTATGCGGTGCAAAAGGGCGAGTACGTGGGCGCCGCCCGCGAAATCTTCGACGCCTTCGCCCAGGCGCGCGGCTATACGCTGGTCTATCGTCCCTTGCCGGTGAAGCGCCTGTACGCCGAGTTGCTGTCGGGCGGCATCGATCTCAAGTTCCCCGATCACCCCAACTGGGCGGTCGATTTGAAGCAGGGGCACCAGATCGTCTATTCCCGCCCGGTGATCGCCTATGTGGACGGCGTCCTGGTCCGGCCCGAGAACGCGGGCAAGGGCCAGTCCAGCATCCGGACCCTGGGCACGGTGTCGGGCTTCACGCCGTTCGCGTGGCTGGACGTGCTGCGCGGCGGCAAGGTGGTGGTGAAGGAAAACCCCCGCATGGACCTGCTGCTGCGTCAGGTGGCGGTGGGGCGCCTGGACGGCGCCTATGCCTCGGTGGCGGTGGTCAACGACATCCTGGATCGCGAGCTGAAGACCCCGGGCGCACTGGTGTTCGATCCCAGCCTGCCCCATTCCCGCGACGCCTATCGCCTGTCAACGGTCGAGCACGTGCCGGTCCTGGCGGAATTCGACGCCTGGATGGCCGCCAACCAGGCCCAGGTGGACGCGATCAAGCAGCGCACCGGCGCAGAGAAGGGCGTGCACTAGGTATTGCCGCTCGGGCAGCGCTGTCCCCGCATTGTGGCTATGGCGCCCCTCGCGGAGGGAGGGCGTTCAGGCCCGCGCGGCTTCGGGTTCAGTGCGGCAGGGCGACAAGCTGGAACCAGTAGGTGTCGAGCGTGCGCACCACCTCCACCAGCCCGTCGAAGGTCACCGGCTTGCTGACAAAGGAATTGGCGCCCAGATCGTAGGAGCGGGCGACGTCCTCCTCCGCCTTCGAGGTGGTCAGGATGACCACCGGAATGCGCCGCAGGTCGGGGTCGGCCTTCAGATGGGCCAGGGCGGTGCGGCCGTCCATGCCCGGCATGTTCAGGTCCAGCAGGATCAGGCCGGGGCGCGGCGACAGCGCCGGATCGGCATAGCGGCCGCGCCGGTTCAGGTAGTCCAGCAATTCCTGGCCGTCTTGGACGTGGCGGAAGTCGTTCTTGAGGTGACATTCCTCAAGCGCCTTCTGGGTCAGGCGGACATCCGCCGGGTCGTCATCGGCCATCAGAATGACGATCGCGCCGCTGCTGCTCATCCCTGTACCTTCGTCTCGCCTGCCTGCCAATAGTGGTACGACAGGTCGCGGGCCGGAGTCCATGCGCGATTGGTGACGGGTCGTGTTCCGCCGCCCGATCCATGCACGCAGGCAACGGCTGGCGGCGCCGGGGGCGGGGGTGTATAAGCCGGCCCATGTCCGCAAATCCCCGTCCTTGGCGCACCGAAGTGCTGGCCACCCTGTCGCTGGGCTGGCCGCTGATTCTGACCAATCTGGCGCAAATCGCCATCGGCACCACCGACACCCTGATGATGGGATGGCTGGGACCGGCCGAATTGGCGGCCGGCGCCCTGGGCACCGGCTTGTTCTTCGCCGCGCTCATTCCCGGTTTCGGTCTGGGCATGGCGTCGTCGCCGCTCTTGGCCCAGACCCTTGGCCGCCATCGCCACGAAGTGCGCGAATGCCGCCGCGTCACCCGCCAGGGGCTGTGGGTGGTGTCGGCCTATGCGCTGATATGCTGGGCCGTGCTGTGGCATGCCGAGGCCTTGCTGCTGCTGCTGGGGCAGCAGGCGGACCTGTCGGCCTCGGCCGCCGCCTATATCCGCGCCCTGCAATGGAGCGTGCTGCCCGCCCTGTGGGTGGTGGTGCTGCGGTCGTTCCTGGCGGCGCAACAGCGCCCGCGCGCCAGCATGGTGGTCAGTTGGGCGGGGGTGATCCTGCACGTGGCCTCCAACTGGGTGCTGATGTTCGGCCATTGGGGGGCGCCGCGCCTGGGCGTGGTCGGGGCGGGCGTCTCCTCGACGCTGTCGTACACCTGCATGGCGCTGGCGCTGGTGGCCTTCCTGTATTGGGACCGTCGCTTCCGCCGCTATCACATCCTGGGCAATTGGTGGCGCGCCGACTGGCCCAAGTTCCGCGAGCTGGTGCGCATCGGCGTGCCCATGGCGCTGGCCATGGCGTTCGAGGTGACGGGGTTCAACGCCGCCGCCTTCCTGATGGGCCTGATCTCCACCGATGCGGTGGCCGCCCACGCCATCGCGCTGCAGGTGGCGTCGGTCACCTTCATGGTGCCGCTGGGCATGAGCCATGCGGCCACCGTGCGGGTGGGGCTGGCGGCCGGGGCGGGCGATGTCGGCGGCGTGCGCCGCGCCGGCTGGGTGGCGCTCGGCTTGGGCACCGGCTTCATGGCCTGCACGGCGCTGCTGCTGACGGTGGCGGCGCGGCCCATCGTCGGGCTGTTCCTCGACACCTCGCTGCCGCAATCGGTGCCGGTGGTGGCGTTGGCGGTCAGCTTCCTGGCCATCGCCGCCATGTTCCAGGTGGTGGACGGCGCCCAGGTGGTGGGGGCGGGCGCGCTGCGCGGACTCAAGGACACCAAGGTGCCCATGCTGTTCGCCGGCTTCGGCTATTGGCTGGTGTCCATCCCGTTGGGCGCGGCGCTGGCCTTCTGGGGCGGGCTGGGCGGCCAGGGGGTGTGGATCGCCCTGGCGGTCGGACTCGGCATCGTGGCCGCCCTGGTGGTCGGGCGCTGGAGTCTGCGCGACCGTCTGGGCCTGCTGGGCTGACGCGCGTCAGCCGACGCCGTGGCCCTTGAACCACGCCAGCATGCGCGCCCAGCCGTCCTTGGCCGGCTGTTCGCGATAGCTGGGGCGGTAATCGGCGTGAAAAGCATGCGGCGCGCCGTCATAGACGACGATCTCGGACCGTCCCCCGGCCGCCTTCAGCGCCGCGCGCATGCGCTCCACACTGTCCAGCGGGATGCCCTGGTCGGCGCCGCCATAAAGGCCCAGAACGGGCGCCTTCAGCGCGGATGCCAGCTCCAGCGGATGGCGCGGGGTGTTGCCTGACGCCTGTCCCTCAAGGCGGCCGTACCAGGCGACGCCGGCCTTCAGGTTCGGGTTGTGGGCGGCGTACAGCCAGGTGACGCGCCCGCCCCAGCAAAAGCCGGTCATGCCCAGGCGATTAGCGTCGCCGCCGGCGCTTTTCGCCGCCCAGTCGGCGGCGGCGTCCAAATCGGCCATCACCTGCTCGTCGGGCACCTTGGCGACGATGGTCTGCATCAGGGTGGGGATGTCGGACAGCGTGCTGGGATCGCCCTGGCGCACGAACAGCTCCGGCGCCACCGCCAGATAGCCCAGCTTGGCCAGCCGGCGGCAGACGTCGCGGATGTGTTCATGCACGCCGAATATTTCCTGGATCACCATCACCACCGGCACCCGGGCGCCGCCCCTGGGGCGCGCCGCATAGGCGGGCAAGTCGCGGTCGCGGGCGGGGATCAGCACCGGCCCGGCATCCAGCCCGGCGGCGTCGGTGGCGATGGCGCCGGCCTGTGCCTGGCCGGCGGCCAGCGCAAAGCCGGTAGCGGCCAGGGCGGTGCCCAAAAAGGCACGGCGTGACGGGTGATGCAGCAGACTGGCGATGTCGTCCTTCATGGCCTGCACTCCCTGGTGGGCGGGACGGTCCCTTTCTACCACCATGGACGCCCGGCGGACACGGTCTCTTTCGCCGGAACCGAGACGCCGTGCTATTCGGCGGCGTCGGGCAGGCCGGTCCTGCCGCACCATTGGCCGCAGACGAAATCCGACTGGGTCATCACCGCCTGGCCCGGACCGGAGAATTCCAGCAGGCGGGCGCGGCAGCGCCCCCGCGCCGGCCCATCGCCGTCGCCGCCACGCGCGCGCCAAAACACGCAGTTACCGCACATGCGTCCGCTGTCGGTCATGTTTGAAATCGCCCATTCATAGCCACGGCTGTCCGTTCCCCACGAACAGCCCCTTCCTCCGGCACTATGGCGTGGACCTGGGGCCGAGTCTCAAACGGGCGATGAACGGCATGGAAAAAAGTCGGAAGATGCCTATCCCAAGGTATAGGCACAGGCCTGCAAGGATGGCGGCCCATCGGCCCCGCGGTCCTGCAGGTCGTCGTTCCGGTTTTTCAGGGAATTCCCATCGGGGAAAAGTGGCGGAGGGGGCGGGATTCGAACCCGCGATAGGCTTTTGACCTATACACACTTTCCAGGCGTGCGCCTTCGACCGCTCGGCCACCCCTCCGTCGCGTCGGTCCGATGCCGGACCCGACGAAGCGCGGAAAATACACAAAGCAGGGGCAGGCCGCAACCCCACTTTTTCAGGCCGGCGCATGTATCGTGCAACCACGACGAGTCGGAAAACCGTTGAATTTTATTCAACTCGGGTGCAAACCTTAGCAACCAAACGAAAGTCGCTGTCTATAAGGCCGGAGTCGAGGATGCTGTTCGGTCGTCTGTTGGGGTGGGTGCTGATCGGCTTGACCGTCATCATGGCGTCCGTCGATGCGGTTATGGCGTTGGGGCCGGCCGAATATGTCGGGATCATCACAGCCGACGTGTACACCCTGCTGACAGGCGGCGAACCGGAATTCGGCGAAGGGGTGTCCCTGGTCGGCTCGCTCGAGGAAGCCTTGCTCGACACCCCCGCCTGGGTGGTGATGGGCGTCATGGGCACCGCCTTGCTGGTGGGATGCCGCAAGCGCGCCAAGCGGTTCCGCTTCCGCCGCTCCTGACGGCGCCGGGCGGCGGCTTGCGCCCCTGGGCGCGCAACCGCACGGCCGAACGACCGAAACAACGAAAAAGGCCGCCGGGCGGATCCGGCGGCCTTTCGTTTTTCAGGCATCAAGACGGTGCGGCGGCGGTCAGTCGTCGCCCATCTTGAGCGCGGCCAGGAAGGCGGATTGCGGGATTTCCACCTTGCCGAACTGGCGCATGCGCTTCTTGCCTTCCTTCTGCTTCTCCAGCAGCTTGCGCTTGCGGCTGACGTCGCCGCCATAGCACTTGGCCAGCACGTCCTTGCGCAGCGCGCTGATGCTTTCGCGCGCCACGATGCGGCCGCCGATGGCGGCCTGGATGGCGATCTGGAACATCTGGCGCGGGATCAGTTCCTTGAGGCGCAGGCAGATGCTGCGGCCGCGGCTTTCGGAATTGGCGCGGTGCGAGATGAAGGCCAGCGCGTCCACCGGCTCCTGGTTGACGAGGATCGAGACCTTGACCAGATCGCTTTCGGCGTAGCTGTCGATTTCATAATCGAAGCTGGCATAGCCGCGGCTGATGGATTTCAGGCGGTCGTAGAAGTCGAACACCACCTCGTTCAGCGGCAGCTTGTAGACCGCCATGGCGCGGTTGCCGGCATAGGTCAGGTCGATCTGCTGGCCGCGCCGCTCGGTGCACAATTGCAGGATCGGCCCCAGATACTCGTCGGGCACCATGATGGTGGCCTTGATCCACGGCTCGTCGATGTGGTCGATGCGGGCCTGATCCGGCATGTCGGCCGGATTGTGCAGCTCCATCACCTCGCCGTTGGTCATGTGGATGCGGTACACCACGCTGGGCGCGGTGGTGATCAGGTCCAGGTTGAACTCGCGCTCCAGGCGCTCCTGGATGATCTCCAGGTGCAGCAGGCCCAGGAAGCCGCAGCGGAAGCCGAAGCCCAGCGCCAGCGAGGTTTCCGGCTCGTACTGGAAGCTGGCGTCATTCAGGCGCAGCTTGGCGAGAGAGTCGCGCAGATCCTCGTAATCGGCGGCGTCGATGGGGAACAGGCCGCACCACACCACCGGCACGCTGGGCTTGAAGCCGGCCAGCGCCACCGGCGCGGGCTTCTTGTCGTCGGTGATGGTATCGCCCACGTTGGTGTCGGCCACCGCCTTGATGCCGGCGGTGATGAAGCCCATCTCGCCCGGATACAGCGCGTCGCACTTGACCATCTTGGGGGTGAAGTAGCCGACCGAATCCACCTCGTAGGCGGCGCCCGAGGCCATCATGCGGATCTTCTGGCCGCGCTTGAGCACGCCGTTCTTCACGCGCACCAGGATGATGACGCCCAGATAGGCGTCGTACCAGGAATCCACCAGCAGCGCCTGCAGCTCGGCCTTGTCGTCGCCCACCGGCGGCGGCAGGCGGGTGACCAGGGCCTCCAGCACGTCCTCGATGCCGATGCCCGACTTGGCCGAGATCATCACCGCGTCGGACGCGTCCAGGCCGATCACGTCCTCGATCTGCTCCTTGACGCGCTCGGGTTCGGCCGCCGGCAGGTCGATCTTGTTGAGCACGGGCACGATCTCGTGGCCGGCGTCCAGCGCCTGATAGACGTTGGCCAGCGTCTGCGCCTCGACGCCCTGGCTGGCGTCCACCACCAGGATCGAGCCTTCGCAGGCGGCCAGCGAACGGCTGACCTCGTAGGCGAAGTCCACGTGGCCGGGGGTGTCCATCAGATTCAACTGATAGATCTTGCCGTCCTTGGCCTTGTAGTTGAGGCGCACCGTCTGGGCCTTGATGGTGATGCCGCGCTCGCGCTCGATATCCATCGAGTCGAGGATCTGGTCCTTCATCTCGCGCGCTTCGATGGCGCCGCATTGCTGGATCAGGCGGTCGGCCAGGGTCGACTTGCCGTGGTCGATATGGGCGATGATGGCGAAGTTGCGGATGTGGTCGAGCTTGGTCATGTCACTTTTCAAGGGCCTGTCGGAACCTGCCGGAACATAGGGCCTTGAGCGGCATTTGGAAAGGGCGGAGCAAGGCCCCGCCCACATCCCGCCCGCCGGGCCGCTCGGAACCCAGGCGGAAGGGCGGCGCGAGCGGGGGCGGCGGCGTGCCCGGCACGCCGCGCGGGCGTTTCGATCAAGGCGCGCTGGCGTGCTGGGCAAGCCGCGCGGGCGCCATGCCCGAGGTATGCAGTCGGTGGTGCTTTTGCTGCTACCCGCTTGAGAGTACACTGAAGCCAACGTCCAGTCCGATGGGAGGTCTCCCATGCTGTTCGACCGCAACAAAGCCACGGCTGCCAACCCGGCGCCCGACCTTGACAGCCAGGCGCGTCACCATCGCGATCGCATGGCGGGAATGTGGGCGGCCGAACTGCTCGGCCTGATCGGCCACGCCGCCCAGGACTACGCCCGCGAACTGGCCCATGGCACCGGTCCCGGCGCCGACGCGCAGGCCCGCCAGGGGGCGGGCGCCGATGCCGAGGATCGCGTGGTCGGCCGCCTGACCCGCGACCTGCATGGCAAGGTGGGCGCCCACGAAATCCGCGAAAAGCTGGCCCATCTGCTGCACGAAGCGCGACGCCAATTGCTGAACGAGCGCAAGAAACACTGATCCGCGATGCCGCGCGCTTCCATCCGCCCTCCGCCGTGGGCGGCGGGGATGGCCTGGGCTGGCCGGCGGAATGGGGGGTAGCATGCGATTCCCGCTTGCCTTCTTCATGCGAATGATTATCATTTTCGCATATCGAGGCAGGAGAGACTCCCCATGACCACCACCGGAATGCACGAAGGTATCCAGGCCCTGCGCCGCGCCCGTCTGGCTCCCACCCCGCAGCGGGTCACGGTGGCGGGGCTGGTGTTCTCCGGGCCGACCTTGGCGCTGACCGCCCGTGAATTGCAGGATCGGGCGCTGGACGCCGACCTTTACCTCAGCCGCGCCGAGGCCGAAGAGGCGCTGGCCGAACTGCGCCGCGCCGGGGTGCTGCCGCGGGTGTTCGAATCGGGTGAGCGCGAATTCGACCTGGGCCGCGCCGCCCGCCTGTTGCAGGCCATGGGCAATCCCCACCGGCTGAAGGTGCTGCGCGAACTGAGCGACGGCGAGCGGTGCGCCGGCGACCTGGGCCGCACCACCGGCTTGCAGCCGTCGGCGCTGTCCCAGCATCTGGCTCGCCTGCGTGCCGATGGCCTGGTGTCGTGCCGTCGCAAGGGCAGTCACATCTATTACTCGCTGGCCGGCGATGCCGCCAAATCGGTCCTTCGCAGCCTTGCGGCCTAGAGACCGCTCCACCCAGGCGGACCCATCGTCAGACTCTGCCCTGGCGGCCCCTGCGGGGGCCTGCCGCATTGTGCCCCTGACCGTGTCGGAGTGCCAAAGGCTCTGGGATTGAAGGGATAAACAGCAAAAAGTCACAACCCGTCTCTGGTACTGCTAAGCCCCGCCGATTATTAAGATTGGATGCAACGTGGGTGGCGGGGGTCGATCGGATGATTCTGGAACGCCGCGTCATCGTCTTTCCCCGGGCTGATTTCCTGGATGCCATGCGCCGCTTCGGCGAGCGCAACGACAAGCCGCTGCCCGACACGCCCCCCGATCACCTGCACTTCGAGCCAGGTCAGGATGTGGCGCTGCTGGTCACCTTCCCCTCGCAGACGCGCGGTTCGGTGCCCACCCGCGTCGCCTTCTCGTGCGAGGAGGTGGGCCAGGCGCTGACCCAGTATTGTCGCGACCACAAGGTGCCGCTGCCGCGCGCCGCCAACAAGCTGGTGGAAAAGTACAAGGACGGCGCCGCCCTGACCATGCAGGTGGGGGAGCCGGGCCTGCATGTCATGGTGGTGGACGACCAGGAAATGGTGCGCGCCATCGTGCGCAAATCGCTGGCGAAGGCCCGTCTCAGCAAGTTCTACGAAGCGCGCAACGGCAAGGAGGCGCTGGACATGCTGCGCCAGCCGGACGTGGACCCCGACGTCATCCTGTGCGACCTGCACATGGACACCATGGGCGGCGAGGACTTCCTGCGGCAATTGCGCGGCGACCGCGCCAACCGCTCGTGCCGCAAGCCGGTGCTGATCCTGACCGCGGAAAGGGACGAGCGTGTGCTGGAGGCGGTGCGCCAGATGGGGGCATCCAGGGTGCTGCCCAAGCCCATCCCGCCGGACGAGCTGGTGCGCCAGATCATGCTGGCGCGCGGCTATTTCGAACTCAACCGCTAGGTTCGCCGGTTTGCCCCATCCCGGCCCCGCCCGCGCCGGGCGCGGGACGGCGCGCGTTATCGTGGAAGCACGGTCTAGGCGGTCGCGCCATCACAAGGTACAGTGGCGCCCCGTTTTCCAGCAGGGTGTCCCATGAGCCTGACCCGTTATGCGCCGCAAATCATCGACGCCTTCCGTATGACCGTCGCCCGGCCGGTGGCGGCCGCCGCCATCATGCTGCCGGGTCTGGCCCTGGTGGCGGGCGGCCACCTGCTGGGCGCGGGCGGGTCGTCGGCGCTGGCGCCGGTGGCGCTGATGCTGCCCACCCTGGCGATCACCGCCATGGGCTTCTTCTGGCAGCGCTTGCTGGCCGAAGGCGAGGATCTGACGCCGCTGCAGATGGCGCCGCGCATGATCCTGTGGATGATCATCCTGCAATTGCTGCAGGGTTTCGAGCTGGCGCCCACCATCCTGTTCGGCCTGCTGCTCAAGGACACGCCCAACGCCGAGGTCTATACCCGCACCGGCATCCAGTTGTTCCAGTTGCTGATCGGCGGCCTGTTCCTGATCCTGCCGCAACTGGCGCTGGGCAAGTGGAAGGACCTGGCCGGCACCAAGCTGCAGGAAATGGTGCTGACCGCCGGCATCGCCGTGGGCCTGGGCTATGTGGTGATCAATCTGCCGTTCATGCTGGCGGGCGAGATCGCCAAGGGGCTGTTCGTCGACTTCGCCCCCAATGCCGGCCAAAGCACGGTGTCGCTGGTGCTGGAACTGCTGCACGCGCTGAACGTGGTGGTGGTCGCCGGTTATTTCGCCCTGGTGTGGACCCAGCTCAAGGACGCGCCCTCGCGTCTGGCCCTGGCGGCCGACCCCGAACAGCCGGGCGAGGAACCGAAGGAGCGCCGCACCACCCGCATCAACCGCACCACCAAGGCCAAGCGGTAAGCTCCAAGGACGTTGGGTGGCACGGATGTATACGGGCGCCTGCGGCGCACACGGATAAAACCCATCGGTGTTTATCCGTGTCCATCCGTGTCTTTTTTTCCGGCGTGCCGGTTCAGGCGTTGGCGCCGGGCTTCCAGCGCAGAACCGGGGTGCGGGCGGCCTGGGTTTCGTCCAGGCGGCGGCGCGGGGTGTATTTGGGAGCAGCCTTGAAATCCTCGGCGGCCCCGCCGGCCTGGGCCTTGGCGGCCAGGGCGCGCACCACCGCCACATAACCGTCCAGGGTCTCCTTGGACTCCGTCTCGGTGGGTTCCATCAGCAGCGCGCCATGCACCACCAGCGGGAAGTACATGGTCATGGGATGGAAGCCCTCGTCGATCAGGGCCTTGGCGAAATCCAGCGTGGTGATGCCGGTTTCCTTGAGGAAGCGGTCGTCGAACAGGCATTCGTGCATGCACGGCCCGTCAAAGGACGGCGTCAGCACGCCGCCCAGCCGCGCCAGCAGGTAATTGGCGTTCAGCACCGCGTCCGACGACGCCTGGTAAAGGCCGTCCGCCCCCATGGACAGGATATAGGCCAGCGCGCGCACGAACACGCCGAACTGGCCATGATAGCCCTTTACCCGGCCGAACGGCTTGGCCGAGCTTCCGGCGGCGTGTTCGACCAGACGCAGGCCGCCGTGGTCGTGGACCACCAGGGGCAGGGGGGCATAGGGGGCCAGCTTTTCCGACAGCACGGTGGGGCCGGCGCCCGGGCCGCCGCCGCCATGGGGCGTGGAGAAGGTCTTGTGCAGGTTGATGTGCATGGCGTCCACGCCCAGGTCGGCCACCTTCACCCGGCCGACGATGGCGTTGTAATTGGCGCCGTCGCAGTAGAAGAACGCGCCCGCCTCGTGCGTGGCCCGGGCGATCTCCAGGATCTCATCCTCGAACAGGCCGCAGGTGTTGGGGTTGGTCACCATGATGCAGGCGACGTCCGGCCCCAGCTTGGCGTTCAGCGCGGCCACGTCCACCCGGCCGCGGTCGTTGGCGGGCACCGGATCGACGCCATAGCCGCACATGGCCGCCGTCGCCGGGTTGGTGCCGTGCGCCGATTCGGGCACCAGCACGCGGCGGCGGTGGTTCTCGCCGTGGTCGTCGTGATAGGCGCGGATCGCCATCAGGCCGCACCATTCGCCATGGGCGCCGGCCGCCGGGCTCATGGCCACCGCCGGCATGCCGGTCAGGCCCTTGAGCCAGCCGGCCAGGGTGTCGATGACCTCCAGCGCGCCCTGCACCGTCTTTTGCGGCTGGAACGGGTGCAGGTCGGCCAGGCCGGGCAGCCGCGCCATCTTTTCCGACAGGCGCGGGTTGTGCTTCATGGTGCACGAGCCAAGCGGGTAAAAGCCGGTGTCGATGCCGTAATTCTTTTGGGAAAGCCGGGTGTAGTGGCGCACCGCCTGCGGCTCGGACAAATCGGGCAGGCCGATGGCCGACTTGCGGCGCAGGCCGGCCAGGCGGTCCTCGTCCACCGGCGGCGGCGCCGGCAGGTCGATGCCCATGCGGCCCGGGCTGCCCAGTTCGAAGATCAGCGGCTCCTCGATCTGTAGCGCGCGGTTGCCGGTGAATGTGGTGGTTTCGGCCATGGTCAAAGCACCTCGGTCAAGGCGGCAACCAGCGTGTCCATGTCGGACTCGCTGTTGGTCTCGGTGGCGGCCAGCAGCAGGATGGGCCGCAATTCGGGCCATTCCGGATAAAAGCGCGACGCCGGCACGCCGCCCAAGATGCCGCGATCGGCCAGGGCGTCCACCACGTCGGCGGCGTCCTTGTCCTCACCCAGGTACAACGCGAACTCGTTGAAATAGGAATTGCCCAGCACCCGGGTGCCCTTGACCCGCTTCAGCTTGGTCTCCAGCCGCACCGCGTTGGCGTGGTTCAACTCGGCCAGCCGGGTCAGGCCGGTTTCGCCCAGCAGGGTCAGATGCATGGTGAAGGCCAGCGCGCACAGCCCCGAATTGGTGCAGATGTTGCTGGTCGCCTTTTCGCGGCGGATGTGCTGTTCGCGGGTGGACAGCGTAAGCACGAAACCGCGCTTGCCGTCGGCATCCACCGTCTGGCCGGCCAGACGGCCCGGCATCTGGCGCACGTACTTGTCGCGGGTGGCGAACAGGCCCAGGCCGGGGCCGCCGAATTGCAGGCCCATGCCCAGCGACTGGCCCTCGGCCACCACGATGTCGGCGCCCATGGCGCCCGGCGGCTCGATCAGGCCCAAGGATACCGGGTCGGCGACGGCGACCACCAGCAGCGCGCCTTCGGCGCGGCATTCCTCGGCCAGCGGGCGCAGGTCGCGGATGCCGCCGAAAAAGCCCGGGTTCTGGACGATCACGCAGGCGGTCTGGCTGTCGATGCGGCCGATCAGGTCTTCCATGCCCAGCGGGTCGGGGGCCAGCGCCTCGGTCACCAGATCGGTGTATTTCAGTGTGGTTTCGGTGGTTTCGCGGTAATGCGGGTGCAGACTGCCCGACAGGATCACCTTCTTGCGGCGGGTGACGCGGGCGGCCATGGCGGCGGCCTCGGCGCAGGCGGTGGCGCCGTCATACATGGACGCATTGGCCACATCCATGCCGGTCAGCAGGGCCACCTGGGTCTGGAACTCGAACAAATATTGCAAGGTGCCCTGCGACACCTCGGGCTGATAGGGCGTGTAGCTGGTCAGGAACTCGCCGCGCGTCAGCAACTGGTCCACGGCGGCCGGCACATGGTGGCGGTAAAGTCCGGCGCCGATGAAGAACGGCGCGCAGCCGGCCGAGAGATTCCGGCCCGCCATGCGGGTCAGGGCGCGTTCCACCTCCATCTCGCTTTGGTGGCGGGGCAGGTCCAGCGGCTGGTCCAGACGGGCGGCGGCGGGCACGTCCGCGAACAGGGCGTCCACGTCCTTGGCGCCGATGGCCGCCAGCATGGCGCGCCGGTCGGCATCGGTATGGGGCAGGTAGCGCATGGCCCGGGTTTATTCCAGGCCGCCGACGTATTCGTCGTAAGCCGCGCGGTCCATCAACTCGTCCAGCTCGGCCGGGTTGGAGAGCCGAAGGCGGAAGAACCAGGCCGCATCCTCGGGGCTTTCGTTGACCAGCGCCGGGTTGTCGGCCAGGGCGGCGTTGCCCTCGGTCACCGTGCCCGACACCGGGGCATAGACCTCGCTGGCGGCCTTGACCGATTCCACCACGGCGGCGTCGTCACCCCGGGATACCTGCCGGCCGGATTCGGGAACCTCGACGAACACCACGTCGCCCAACGCCTTCTGGGCATAGTCGGTGATGCCGACGGTGGCGATGTCGCCGTCAACCCTGATCCATTCGTGATCCTTGGTGAAGCGCAGCATGCTCATGGATCTTTCCCTTACCCTTTGAAATAGCGATGGGGGATGAACGGCAGCGCGACCACGCGGGCGTCCAGCGCCTTGCCGCGCACCACCAGACGGACCGGCGTGCCCGGCTTGGCGAAGGCAGCCGGCACGTAGCCCATGGCGACGGGGCCGTTGACCGACGGGCCGAACCCGCCCGAGGTGATCTCGCCGATGGGGTTGCCGTCCAGGTCGGTGATCGGGGTGTGGGCGCGGGCGGGAGCCTTGCCATCGGGCCTGATGCCGACGCGGCGGCGGAGGGGGCCGTCGGCCAGTTGCCGCAGCACGACCGGCGCGCCGGGAAAGCCGCCGCCTTCGCGCCGCCGCTTGCCGATGATCCACTGGATGTTGGCTTCCACCGGCGTGGTGGCGGTGTCGATATCGGCCCCGTACAGGCACAGCCCCGCCTCCAGGCGCAGGGAATCGCGCGCGCCCAAGCCGATGGGGCGGACGCCGTCCAGCGCCAGCAGGGCGCGGGCCAGTTCCTTGGCGCGGTCGGCGGGGGCGGAAATCTCGAAGCCGTCCTCGCCGGTGTAGCCCGAGCGGGTGACCAGGCAGGGGATGCCCGCCACGTCGTATTCGCGAATGGTCATGAAACCCTGGCCCACGGATGCCGGGGCCAGGCCGGCCAACGCGTCCGCCGCCTTGGGGCCTTGCAGCGCGAGCAGCGCCCGGTCTTCGAGCATGCGCACCTCGCAGCCGCCCGGATTGGCGCGAAGATGGGCGAAATCCTGGGCCTTGCAGGCGGCGTTGACCACCAGGAACAGCTTGGTGGGCGACAGCCGGCTGATCATCAGGTCGTCCAGGATGCCGCCCTGGTCGTTGGTGAATACGCTATAGCGGGTGCAGCCCGGCCCCAGCCCCGCGACGTCGCCGGGCACCAGGGCCTCCAGCGCGGCGGCGGGGTCGGCGCCCTCGATGGTGATCTGGCCCATGTGCGAGACGTCGAACAATCCGGCCGCCGCGCGGGTGTGCAGGTGCTCGGCCAGGATGCCGGCCGGGTACTGCACCGGCATGGCATAGCCGGCGAAGGGAACCATCTTGGCCCCCAGTTCGCGATGCAGCGCATCAAGCGGCGTGGTGAGCAGGGGGGCGTCGGAATCGCTCAAAGGTTCCTCCCGGATAAGCGGACTCGCACGTGGGGCGTCAGCCCAGGTGCCCTTCCTCTGTCTTGGAACCTGACAGAGTCACCGGCCAAGGATCGCGCGACCCAAGCCGGCTTACCTCGTCGGTGGGCGCAAGCTCAAGTACAGCGCCGCTTTCCAGAGTGTCATCCCTCCGCGGTCCTGTTGCCTGAGAGTTTCCAGGGGCGGTTGCTCCTTCGGCGGCCGCCGGCCAGACCCGAGGGCACGGGGGCGGCTCTCTCCCGGCGGGGATCGTCTGTGGGCGAAGGATGCGCCGCGCCCACAACCGAGTCAATGTTTGCGGATGGGAGTTTAACCGGGGATAGAGGACAGGGTGAAAATCTCGACCCCGCTCTCGGTCACGCCCACGCTATGCTCGTACTGGGCCGACAGCGAGCGGTCGCGGGTCACCGCCGTCCAGCCGTCGGCCAGCAGCTTGGTCGCCGCCCGGCCGGCGTTCAGCATGGGTTCGATGGTGAAGATCATGCCCGGCTCGAGCACCAGGCCGGTGCCCGGGTCGCCGTAATGCAGCACGTCGGGGGCGTCGTGGAACACGCGGCCCAGGCCGTGGCCGCAATATTCCTGCACCACCGAGAAACGCTCGCGGTGGGCGACCGTCTCGATGGCGTGGCCCACGTCGCCCAGGGTGGCGCCGGGCCGCACCACCGAGATGCCGGCCATCATCGCCTCGAAGGCGGCGGCCATCAGGCGTTCGGCCAGGCGCGACACCTTGCCCACCGCGAAGGTGCGGCTGGTGTCGCCGTGCCAGCCGTCCACGATGGGGGTGACGTCGATGTTGACGATGTCGCCCTCGGCCAGCCGCTTGTCCGACGGAATGCCGTGGGTGACCACGTGATTGACCGAAATGCAGCTTGCGTGCCGATAGCCGTGATAGCCGATGGTGGCCGGCACGGCGCCGTGGTCGCGCATGAATTCCTCGCACCGGCGGTCCAGTTCGGCGGTGGTGATTCCGGGCACGACAAAGGGGGCTACGGCGTCCAGCGTGGCCGCCGCCAGCTTGCCCGCGGCGCGCATGCCGGCGAACGCCTCCGGCCCGTGCAGACGGACGCGCTGTCCGGCGCCGTCGCTCTGGCTGGAATAGCGTTCGGTTTCGGTCATCACTTCCTGCCGGCGCGGTTGCGATCCAGTTCTTCCTGTGTCTGCTGGAAGCCCAGATAGATCTCGTACTTGCTGATGAGGTCCTTGTCCTTGACGGGCACGCGCATGACCACCTCTTCATCGGTGTAGCGCACGTAATTGGTACCCTCGGGGAAAGTCACCTCGGTCTCGAACTCGGCCTTGGCCGAGGGCGCCGGGTAATAATGCGGGATGGCGACGAAATAGGTGAAGCTCGCCTTGCGGTCGCCGTCGGCGGGGCCGCGCTTGACCGAGAAGCTGACCTGCAGATCGACGACGGCGCCCTTTTCGTCATAGGTGCAGCCGCCGGTGAAGCCCTGGACCTCGGCCTCGAACTCCACGTCGGTCAGGTCGCGGCCCTGGCCTGCGCGGTACTTGGTCAGCGTGCCGGCATCGGCCAGGATGTAGACCGGCGGGCAGGGCGGCGTCTCCTTCTTGCCGAACACCGAACAGGAGGCCAGGGCCAGCGGCAACAGGGCAGCGGCGACGGGGCGGAGGGCGCTTCGCATCATTCTCGTCTCGGAAAAGCCGTTGAGGGGAAGGGAACTTCCGTGGCTATAGTCAGGGCGACTTTATTGGAGCCTTCGCTCCCGCACAAGGGTGGTGGCTTTCCGACCGGACGGATAGGGGATGATGAGCAAGCCTGCACTGACGATCGTTCTGGCCAGCCCGCGCGGTTTCTGCGCCGGCGTGGACCGCGCCATCCACATCGTCGAGGCGGCGATCGAGAAATACGGAGCACCCGTCTATGTGCGCCACGAGATCGTGCACAACCGGTTCGTGGTGGACAGCCTCAAGGCCAAGGGCGCGGTGTTCGTGGACGAACTGACCGAGGTGCCCGACGGCGTGCCGGTGGTGTTTTCCGCCCACGGCGTGCCCAAGGCGGTGCCGGCGGCGGCCGAGGCGCGCGGACTGGCCTATCTGGACGCCACCTGCCCGCTGGTCACCAAGGTGCACCGCGAGGCGGAATTCCACCACCTCCAGAGCCGCCAGATCATCATGATCGGCCACAAGGGCCACCCCGAGGTGATCGGCACCATGGGCCAGGTGCCCGACGGCACCGTGCTGCTGGTGGAAAGCGCGGCCGATGCCGAGACGGTGGCCCCCGCCGACCCCGAAAGGGTGGCCTATATCACCCAGACCACGCTGTCGGTGGACGACACCACCGCCATCGTCGAGGTGCTGCGCCGCCGCTTCCCCGCCATGGTGGGGCCGCGCAAGGACGACATCTGCTATGCCACCACCAACCGCCAACTGGCGGTCAAGACCATCGCGCCCTCCTGCGACGCGGTGATGGTGATCGGCGCGCCCAACTCGTCCAATTCCAAGCGGCTGGTCGAGGTGGCGGCCCGTTCGGGCTGCGACCGTTCGATCCTGGTGCAGCGCGCCGCCGACATCGATTGGGACGGGCTGGGCGGCATCGGCCGGCTGGGCGTGACGGCCGGCGCCTCGGCCCCCGAGGTGCTGGTGGAAGAGGTGATCGCCGCCGCCCGCCAGCGGTTCGACGTGACCATCGAGGAGATCAAGGTCAAGGACGAGACGGTGTCGTTCAAGCTGCCCGAAGCGCTGTTGTGACCGCGCCCCGACGGCGGGCGTAACGCCGTCCGGTTGGGCCGGGAGCCGGCTTTATGGCAAGGCCCCCTTCCCAAACCGGGGATGCTGTCGTACTTTCCGCCCTTCATCCAAGGTGATCGGGGCCTCGCGTTTCATGGCGGTCTATACGGAAGTTTCCGACGAGGAGCTGGAGGCGTTCGTCGCCGGCTACGACATTGGCGAGGTGCTGTCGTTCAAGGGCATCGCCGAGGGTGTCGAGAATTCCAACTATCTGCTTCAGACCGATCGCGGCCAGTTCATCCTGACGCTTTACGAAAAGCGCACCAAGCCCGAGGATCTGCCGTTCTTCCTGGGCCTGATGGAGCATCTGGCGGCGCGTGGGCTGGCCTGCCCGACGCCGCTGCACGGCCGCGACGGCGCCGCCCTGCGCACCTTGTGCGGCCGCCCGGCGGCGGTGGTCAGCTTCCTGACCGGCATGTCGGCGCGGCGTCTGACGCTTGAGCATTGCGCGGCGTTGGGGCCGGCCATGGCCGCGATGCATCTGGCGGGCGCCGATTTCGCCCAGTCGCGCGGCAACGATCTGTCGGTGGCCGGCTGGCGTCCGCTGTTCGAGGCCGAGAAGCACCGCGCCGACGAGGTCAAGCCCGGCCTGGCCGCCTTCATCGAAGCCGAATTGGCGGTGCTGGAAAGCCTGTGGCCGCGCGCGCTGCCGGTCGGGCTGATCCATGCCGACCTGTTCCCCGACAACGTGTTCTTCCACGCCGACAAGGTGTCGGGGATCATCGATTTCTATTTCGCCTGCACCGATTCGCTGGCCTACGACATCGCCATCTGCCTGAACGCGTGGTGCTTCGAACCGGACGGCAGCTTCAACGCCACCAAGGCGCGGCTGATGCTGAACGGCTATCGCAAGGTGCGCCCGCTCACGGCCGAGGAATTGCAGGCGCTGCCGCTGCTGGCGCGCGGCGCCGCCATGCGCTTCCTGCTCACCCGGCTGTACGATTGGCTGAACACGCCGGCCGGCGCCTTCGTCAAGCGCAAGGACCCGCTGGAATATTACCGCAAGCTGCGCTTCCACCAGGGCATCACCGGCCCCGGCGCCTACGGGATCGAATGACCGATACCGAAGCGGCCAAAGCGGCGGTCGAGCTTTATACCGACGGCGCCTGTTCCGGCAATCCCGGCCCCGGCGGCTGGGGCTGCATCCTGCGCTTCAAGGGCGTGGAAAAGGAATTGTACGGCGGCGAGAACCCGACCACCAACAACCGCATGGAAATGATGGCGGTGATCGCCGGGCTGAACGCGCTGACCCGGCCTTGCGTGGTCGAGGTCTATACCGACAGCGAATACGTGAAGAAGGGCATGACCGAATGGCTGCGCGGCTGGAAGGCGCGCGGCTGGAAGACCGCCGACAAGAAGCCGGTGAAGAACGACGACCTGTGGAAGGTGCTGGACGAGGCGTCGTCGCGGCACCGCGTCAGTTGGCACTGGGTGCGCGGCCATGCCGGCCACCCGGAAAACGAGCGCGCCGACGAGCTGGCCCGCCGCGGTGCCCGCGAAGCGGCCGGAAAATAGCGTTCTCCCCCATCGGGCGTACCCTGTCATCCTGATTGGTTGCCCGCGCCATTGTTCCCACCTTCTGCCCGTGGCCTTCAGCCATGGGAGAGTGCGGTGCCGAGACTGGTGATCGTTTCCAATCGGGTCAGCCTGCCGCGCAAGGGCGCCCAGGCCGGCGGGCTGGCGGTGGCGTTGCGCGATGCGCTGGGCCGTTACGGCGGGTTGTGGTTCGGCTGGTCGGGCGAGGTGGCCGAGGAGGGCGCGGTGCCGCCACCCAAGGCGACCACCCAGGGCGGCATCACCTATGTGACCACCGACCTGACGCGGCAGGATTACGAGGAATTCTACAACGGATTCTCCAATTCGACGCTGTGGCCGCTGTTCCACTTCCGGCTCGGGCTGCTCGAGGTGTCGCGCAAATCCTATGAGGGATATCTGCGCGTCAACGCCGCCTTTGCCGCGCAACTGGCCCCCATGATCCGGCCCGACGACATCATCTGGGTGCACGACTACCACCTGATCCCGCTGGGCGACGAATTGCGCCGCCTGGGCATCGGCAACCGCATGGGCTTTTTCCTGCACACGCCGTTCCCGGTGCCCGAATTGCTGGTGGCGCTGCCCGGCCACCGGCGGCTGGTGCGCGCGTTGTGCGCCTATGACCTGCTGGGGTTCCAGACCCGCGACGACGTGCGCGCCTTCCACGGCTATGTGGGCGGCGAGGCGCGCGGCGAGGTGGCCGAGGACGGCCGGTTCGTCGCCTATGGCCGCTGCGCCCGCGCCGGCGCCTATCCCATCGGCATCGACACCCACGCCTTTGCCGAGCTGGCCGCCGCCCAGGCCGATGCGCCCGAGGCGGTGCGGCTCAAGGATTCCCTGCGCGGCCGCCATCTGGTGCTGGGGGTCGAGCGGCTGGATTATTCCAAGGGCCTGCCCCATCGCTTCGATGCCATCGAATGCCTGCTGGAAGGCCATCCCGAGTTGCGCCGCCGGTTCGAGTTCATGCAGATCGCCGCCCCCTCGCGCGAGGAGGTAGCGCGGTATCGCGCCCTCAAGCGCCAGTTGGAAAGCGCCGCCGGCCGCATCAACGGCCGCTTCGCCGAATACGACTGGCAGCCCGTGCGCTACATCAATCGTGGCTATGACCGCGCCGCCCTGGCCGGCTTCTACCGCGCCGCCTGCGTCGGGTTGGTGACGCCGCTGCGCGACGGCATGAATCTGGTGGCCAAGGAATACGTGGCGGCGCAGAACCCCGACGATCCCGGCGTGCTGGTGCTGTCGCGCTTCGCCGGTGCGGCGCGTGAGTTGACCGGCGCGCTGGTGGTCAATCCGTTCGACGCGGACGAGGTGGCCGACGCCCTGGCCAAGGCCCTGACCATGCCGCGCCCGGAGCGGCTGGCGCGCTGGCGGCTGATGATGGACGTCGTCGAGTCCAACACGGTGGAAACCTGGCGCGATGCCTTCCTGGCCGATCTGACCGGCGGCATGGAGGACGAGCCGGCCGCCCGGGCGGATGTGGAGGGGCTGGCCATGGAGCCGCCGCCATTGCCGCTGGCCCCCACCATGCAGCCGCCTGGCATGTTGCGGTGAAGCATAACCCGGGGTGCCCCGGCCCCCATGGGAATAGCTACTTTCGCGTTGCGGAAAGGGTTGCCCGCCTGCGCGTTCCCCTGTCCAGAGGGGAATGACAAGGAGGTCAGGGAATGCCAATCCTTCCGAATACGCCCATCGCGAACGTGGTCGCCGGGACGCCCCAGGCCGACACCCTGAACGGTACCGCCGCGGCCGATCTGGTCGTCGGCGGGCGGGGCGGCGACACCCTCACGGCCCAGGATGGTGGCGACATCGTCTTTGGCGGGCCGGGCAACGACACCATCGACGCAGGCGGCGGCCCCGACAGCATCGCCTGGGTCAATGGCGACGGCACCGATCGGGTGAACGGCGGCGGCGAGGTGGACACCCAGGTGGTGGAAGGCAACAACGACCCGGCGGTGGCGGAAAGCTTCCGCCTCAGCGCCACCGGGACGGACGCCATCTTCGCCCGCATCAGCCCCAATCCCTTCCAGATCACCGACACCAATGTGGAGCGCATCGACCTGCAGGCCCAGGGCGGCAACGACACCTTAAGCGTCCAGAGCCTGACCGGCACGCCGGTGGATCAGGTGTGGTTCCATGGCGGCGAGGGCAACGACACCCTGAACGCCCAGGCCTCGACGGTCGCCATCGTCGCCGATGGCGAGGCGGGCGACGACACCCTGCGCGGCGGCACCCAGTCGGACCAGTTGCAGGGCGGCCAGGGCAACGATCTGCTGAGCGGCGGCGCCGGCAATGACTGGCTGGTGGGCGGCGAGGGCAACGACACCGTCCAGGGCGGCCAGGGCAGCGACGTGGTCGAAGGCAATGAGGGCAACGACCGGCTGTCGGGCGGCGCCGGAGCCGATTTCTTCGTCATCCGCGCCGTGGAAGGCGAGAAAACCATCCTCGATTTCGCCTCGGGCACCGACAAAATCGTGCTCAGCAATTTCAGCGACGGCGGAACGCCCATCACCTTCAACGACCTGACCATCGACACCAGCTCGGGCGATTCGGTCATCGATCTGTCCAACTTCCTTCCGCAGGGACAGGCATCCCTGTCGGTGGACGGCGTGACCAACCTGACGGCCAACGACTTCGTGTTCCTGTAGGACGGGCGATGGCGGCAGGGCGGCGGCGCGTCAGCGCGCCGCCGCCTTGTCGATCGCCGCCATCACCTCGGCCTCGGTCAGCAGTTCCGACAGCGCCAGGCCGTCGGGTGCGCCCGGCCCGTAGACGGCGTTGAACGGAATGCCGTAGCGGTTGAACGACGCCAGATAGGCGGCGATGCCGTCGTCGGGCTTGGTCCAGTCGGCCCGCATGGCGATGGTGCCCGGGGCGGCCAGCCGGGCCGCCACCGCGCCCCGCTCGACCACCGCCGCCTTGTTGACCTTGCAGGTGATGCACCAATCGGCGGTGACGTCCACGAACACCACCTTGCCCTCGGCCACCGCCCGGGCGATGGCCGGGCGGTCGAACGGGGCCCAGGCCACCGCCGCCTTGTCCGCCGCCTCCGGGGCGCCGCCGGCCCATCCCACCTGGGCGGCCAGCACGGTGCCCAGCCACAGCGCGGTGCCGGCCAGGGCGACGCCCATGGCCTTCTTCACCGTCACCATCCAGGCGCCGGGCTTGGGCAGCCGGCGGGCCAGGTCGGGCCACGCCGCCACCGCCAGATAGGGCAGGGCCAGGCCCAGCCCCAGCGCGGCGAAGATGGCCATGATCTCGCCCGGGCCGCGCGCCAGGGCAAAGCCCACGGCGGTGCCCAGGAACGGCGCCGAGCATGGCGTCGCCAGCAAGGTGGCGAAGGCGCCCGACAGGAAATGGCCCAGCAGGGTGTGGTGGGCGACGCCGCTGGGACCCACGTTCATCAGGGCGGCGGGCAGGCGGATTTCGAACGCCCCCCACAGATTGGCGGCGAAGGCCAGCAGCAGCGCGATCATGACGCCCAGGAACACCGGCTGCTGGAACTGGATGCCCCAGCCGACGGCGCTGCCCGCCGCCTTCAGCGCCACGGCGGCGCCGGCCAGAACCAGGAACGACGCCACGATGCCGGCGGCCGAGGCCAGGAAGGCGGCACGCACATGGCCGCGTTCCGCCCCGCCATGGGACAGCGCGCCCAGCACCTTGATGGACAGCACCGGCAGCACGCACGGCATCAGGTTCAGGATCAGGCCGCCCAGCAGGGCCGCCAGCAGCATGGGCAGCAAGCCAGCGCCGCTTTCCATGGGCCGCGCCGCGCCGGGCACCGGGGTGACTGCCGCTTCCAGCGCGCGGTTGCCGTCCACCACCGTCACCGTCAGCGGCGCCCCGGCCAGCGGGCGCTGCATGGTGCCCTTGACCACCGGCGCCTCGATCACCGCGCGGCGGCCGCCGTCGGACAGGCTGACCTGGGGGGCGTCGAAGCCGGCCACCTCGGGCGGCTCCACGAACAGGTCGGGATGGTCGAAGGGTTCGCTGGCGCTGACCGTCAGGCGCAGGCGGGCCGCCTCGCCCTCGCCGACCGCCTCGGCGCTTTCGACGCGCAGGCCGTGGCGGGCGCCGTCGCCGGGGATCAGCGCGGTGAAGCGGCCGATGTCGTGGACAAAGGCGCTGGGCTGGGCCGGGCCGGCCGGCAGGTCCAGGCGCAGGCTGGCCTGCATGGGCACGCAGATTTGGGCGCAGGCCAGATAGTCCAGGCTGGCCGACACGGCCACCGGCGCGCCCGGGCGCTGCACCGGCACGTCCAGCGGCAGCACCACTTCATCGGCATAGCCGTGGTTCTGCAGCCCGGCCAGTTGGAAGCGCTTGGGCGCCGGCCACGAAATGGCCGGGGTGCCGATATTGTCCGATCCGCCCCAGTCGATCTTGGGGGGATAGCCGGCGTCGCCGGGGGTGCGCCAATAGATCTTCCAGCCCGGCTCCAGGCGGAAATGCAGGCCCATCTTCAGGCTGGCGGCGTCGCCGGTGGCGGTCTGCGCGGCGACCAGGCGCACCTTGCCGGTTTCCGTGCTGGCCCAGTCCGACGCCCCCGGTTCGGCGGCCCACGCCGCCCCGCCCAGTGCCGCCAGTGCGGCGGCCAGGGCCAAGACCTTCGTTTTCACGCCCACTTCCTTTGCCTGCTTGGGACCCGTGCGAACACAGCAAAGCCGTCCGCGCGCGTCAACTTAACGTCGCGTCATGCAGCGGCCACCGTATCACGGCCGGGCCGTGGGGCAGGGTTGCTTTCGTCAAGAGTCCGTCATATGTGTGGTGACATGCCAATGCAGAAGATAAACGGCTATCTGGCCGGACAATTGCTGATCGCCATGCCGCAGATGCAGGACCCCCGGTTCGCGCGCTCGGTGGTCTACCTGTGCGCCCACAGCGCCGAAGGCGCCATGGGCATCATGATCAACCGCCTGTTCGACGGCCTCAGCTTTCCCGAGCTGCTGGACCAGTTGGACATCCCGACCACGTCGGAATGCGACCAGATCCGCGTCCATTTCGGCGGCCCGGTGGAAGGCGGCCGCGGCTTCGTGCTGCATTCCGACGACTACATGCACGACACCTCCATGCGGGTGGCGGACGGCATCGCGCTGACCGCCACCGTCGATGTGCTCAAGGCCATCGCCCAGGGCATGGGGCCGCGCAAGTCGCTGCTGGCGCTGGGCTATGCCGGCTGGAGCGCGGGCCAGTTGGACAGCGAGATCCGCGAGAATGCGTGGCTCAACGTCTCGGCCGACGAACACCTGCTGTTCGGCCTCGACCTGGACCACAAATGGGAAGCGGCCATCCACAAGCTGGGCATCGACTTCGCCACGCTCTCGGCCGACGCCGGCCACGCCTGACGCCTGACGCTTTGGCGCCGTTCCATCGGGACGGGCCGGAGGGATTGGGAGGTGCCCATGGCCTACGAGCTGTTCTATTGGCCGAGCATCCAGGGACGGGGCGAGTTCGTCCGCCTGACGCTGGAGGAAGCCGGGGCGGAATACGTGGACGTGGCGCGCCAGCCGGGCGGCATGGCCGTCATGATGGCGGTCATGGCCGACGCGGGCCGGCCGCCCTTTGCCGCGCCCTTCCTGCGCCATGGCGAGGTGGTGGTCGGCCAGACCGCCGCCATCCTGCTTTACCTGGGGCCGCGCCACGGCCTTGCCCCCGCCGACGAGGCGGGGCGGTTGTGGCTGCACCAGATCCAACTGACCATCGCCGACGTGGTGGCCGAGGCGCACGACACCCACCATCCGGTCGGCGCCGACCTCTATTACGAGGACCAGAAGGCCGAGGCCGCCCGGCGCGCCCAGGGTTTCCGCGAGCAACGCATCCCCGCCTTCCTGGACTGGTTCGAACGGGTGCTGGCCCGTAATCCGGCCGGCGACCGCCATCTGGTGGGCGACGCCCTGACCTATGGCGATCTGTCCCTGTTCCAGTTGGCCGAGGGGCTGGCCTACGCCTTTCCCCGCGCCACCGCCCGCGCCCTGGACCAGGCGCCGCGCGTCGCCGTCCTGTGCGGGGCGGTCAGGGAAGGGCCGCGCATCGCCGGCTATCTGGCCAGCACGCGGCGGATTCCCTTCAACCAGGACGGCATTTTCCGCCGCTACCCCGAACTGGACGGCTGAGGCTTCGCCGCGCGTCCAGACCTTGATGCCCGAAAAGTGCATCACGGTCTGAGCCTTGTTCAGCAGCCCTGGCCGGGCGCGGGCGTCGCCCCACTTGGCCGCGCCCGCGATGGGCGCAGCGGTACCGCGCCTCCTGTCAGAGGCTTGATGATCTAGAACAACGCCAACTGGTCGCCCGGCCGGGGCGGGCGGCGGAACTGGCTGCAATCAAGCGCGCCATGGCGGCCGTTCAGTCCCAGCCGGCGGCAGGCCATGTGCAGACGGTGGGCCAGCAATTCGGCCAGCGGGCCTTCGCCGGTGAAGCGGGTTTTCCACCGCGCGTCATTGACCTTGCCGCCGCGCGCCTGGGACAGCAGGCCGAGGACGTGGCGGGCCTTGGCCGGGGCGTGGGTGTCCAGCCATTCGCGGAACAAATCGGCCACCTCGCCGGGCAGGCGCAGCAGGATGGCGGCGGCGCCGGTGGCGCCGCAATCGCGCGCCGCCTCCAGGATGTCCTCCAATTCGTGGTCGGTCAGCGCCGGGATCATGGGGGCGGCCATGACGGAGACCGGAATGCCCGCCTCGGCCAGGCGGCGGATGGTGTCCAGCCGCACCTCGGGCGTCGGCGCCCGCGGCTCCAGCCGGCGGCACAGATCGCGGTCCAGCGTGGTGACGCTGATGGAGACGCAGGCCAGGTTGCGGGCCGCCATGGGGGCCAGGATGTCGATGTCGCGGGCGATCAGCGCGCTTTTGGTGGTGATCGTCACCGGATGGTGGAAGGCGGCCAGCACCTCGAGACAGCCGCGCATGATGCGCCGCGTGCGTTCGATCGGCTGATAGGGGTCGGTGTTGGTGCCGATGGCGATGGTCGCGGGGCGGTAGCGCGGGCTGGACAATTCCCGCTCCAGCAGGCTGGGCGCGTCCGGCTTGGCCAGCAGGCGGGTCTCGAAATCCAGTCCCGGCGACAGCCCCAGATAGGCGTGGGTGGGCCGCGCGAAACAATAGATGCAGCCGTGTTCGCAGCCGCGATAGGGGTTGATGGAACGGTCGAAGGGAATATCGGGCGAGGTGTTGCGGGTGATGATGCTGCGGGTGGCGTCCACCGCCACCTCGGTGCGCAAGGGCGGCAGGTCGTCGTCGTCGCGGTGCCAGCCGTCGTCGCAGGCTTCCGCGCACAGCCGCTCGAAACGGTTGGTGGCGTTGGACAGGGCGCCGCGATGAGGTTGGGGCTTGGGCATGGGGCCAACATATGCATGTTCGCTTTTTGTTTCAATATCGGCGGGGGTGGATTTTGCCCCCCCGAAGGGCTATTAGTACCGCCTTCCTTGTGATGCGGAGACTTTCGGGATGTCAGGCCAGCAGAAGAAGCGCGTCTTCTCGGGCGTTCAGCCCACCGGCAAGCTGCATATCGGCAATTATGTCGGCGCCATCAGCCAGTGGGCGGAAAACCAGGACGATTTCGACAACATCTTCTGTGTCGTCGATCTGCACGCCATCACCATTCCCGAGGCCATCGAACCCAAGGCGTTCCGCGCCAAGTGCCTGGAAGTGGCGGCGCTGTACATCGCCTGCGGCATCGACCCGGCCAAGTCCACCATCTTCATGCAAAGCCACGTGCCCGAGCATTCGGAACTCTCGTGGCTGCTCAACTGCCTGACCCCGCTGGGCTGGCTGTACCGCATGACCCAGTTCAAGTCCAAGTCGGGCGGCAGCGATTCGGTGGGCACCGGCCTCTTGGACTATCCGGTGCTGATGGCGGCCGACATCCTGCTTTACGACACCCATTTCGTGCCGGTGGGCGACGACCAGAAGCAGCATATCGAATTCACCCGCGATCTGGCCCAGCGCGCCAACACCATGTTCAACACCGGTCTGGTGATCCCCGAGGCGCAGATCCGCAAGTCCGGGGCCCGCGTCATGGGCCTGGACGACCCCGAATCCAAGATGAGCAAGTCCACCGGCGAGCAGAAGAAGGGCCATTCCATCGGCATCCTGGACGAGCCGAACGTGATCAAGAAGGCGATCATGTCGGCCACCACCGATTGCGAGAACGAAGCCCGCTTCGATCACGCCGGCCCCGGCGTGCGCAACCTGCTGACGCTCTATGAAGTGATGTCCAAGCTCCCGCGCGAGCAGATCGAGGCGGAGTTCCACGGCCAGGGCTATGGCAAGCTCAAGAAGGCGCTGGTGGAACTGACGGTCGAGCATCTGCGCCCGGTGCGCGAACGCTATGCCGACCTGATGAACAACCAGGACCATCTGGCCGAGGTGCTGAAGACCGGCGCCGACCGCGCCCGTTCCATCGCCGCGCAGACCTGCACCCGCGTGCGCGACGCGATGGGTTTCGTCCGCCCCTAAGGCGCGGGGGGGCGTCCGCCCCTAAGGCGCTTCGTGCCGTAAGCATTCCGCCCTCCCTCGCGCAAGCGGGGGAGGGCGTTTTCGTTTCAGAACCGGTAACGCATCGCCACCTGGCCGGTATGGGCCTGGAAGTCGTGGCGCAGTTCGGCCTGATATTCCAGGCTGGCCTCGACGCTCTCGCTCAGGTCCAGCGCCAGGCCGGCGCCGGGCAGCCAGCGCAGGCCCGCATCGTCCTTGCCGTCCACCGCGAAGCCCGCTGCTGTGCCGGCGAAGCGGGCCAGCAGCGCGCGGCTGCCCGAGGTCCAGTCGTGGGCGGCGGCCAGGCGCAGCCACGGCCGCACGCGGCCGCTCTCGGTGGCGATCGAGGTCGCCAGTTCCATGCCGGTCT
>JAFAAW010000037.1 GCA_023426365.1 Pseudomonadota bacterium | reverse complement strand
CCCGATGCCTCGCCCCCGGGCGGCGGCGGCGGGGTCAGGCTGGGCGCGCCCGGCGGGGTCAGCAACGGGCCGGCGCCGCTGGCCGGTGCCGGTGGCGGGGCGTCGGATCTCACGGCCGCGCGGCCGGGCATTTCCAGCGCCAGCCGGGGCTGGTCGCCGATGTCGAGCAGGGCGATGACGTCGCGGGTGTCCATGCTGGACAGCAGATACGCGCCGGCGCCCAGGCCGCCGCCCAGCACCAGCACCAGCAGGCCCACCAGCAGCGGGCGCAGGTTGAAGCGCCGGCGCGGTTCGGGTTCAACCGAGCCGATCAGCCGTTGCGCGATCAGATCCTCGTCGTCATCCAACGAGAGCATAGCCACCCTTGCACGCCAAAACCGTCACATGATGCCAGACCATGCGGACGGTTCGGTTAAGAATTCAATAAGTTAGGGAAAACCCCGCCCGACGGCCGGCGTCGGGCGGGGAAAACCCTTGTCAGTTGGCGGGGGTGCGGTACAGCGACAGACCACGGATCAGGTCAAGCGCGCGCGCCATCTGATAATCCTGGGCCGGGTCGCCCAGCTTGATGATCGCCGGAGCCGCCTTGCCGTCGGCGGGGGCGGCGGCGGCGCCTTCGGCGTCGCCGGGGGCGGCCTTGGATTCCGGCCCCGGGGCGGGCGCCGGTGCCGGGGTCGGGGCCGGCGCGGTCTTGTCCTTGCCGTTCTCCTTGCCGTTCTTGGCCTCGGGGTTCTGCAAGGCCTTGCGCAGGCTGGCTTCCGACCGGCGTTCGCGCTCGGGCACGTTGATCGGCTCGACCTTGGCCTGCAGCACCTTGATGTCCGGCTCGATGCCGACCGCCTGGATCGAGCGGCCGGACGGCGTGTAGTAGCGCGCGGTGGTCAGGCGCATGGAGCCGTGGCCCGGCAACTGGATCAGGGTCTGGACCGATCCCTTGCCGAACGAACGGGTGCCGAGCAGCAGGGCGCGGCGATGGTCCTGCAGCGCGCCGGCGACGATTTCCGACGCCGAGGCGGAGCCGTCGTTGATCAACACCACCAGCGGCAGGCCGTCGGCGATATCGCCGGCCCGTGCGTTGAAGCGCTGGGTGTCCTCGGCCTTGCGCGAGCGGGTCGAGACGATCTCGCCCTTGTCCAGGAAGTCGTCGGACACGGCGATGGCCTGATCCAGCAGACCGCCGGGGTTGTTGCGCAGGTCGATGACGAAGCCGGCCAGGTCCTTGCCGATATCCTTCTTCAACTGGGCCACGTGCTTGACCAGGTCGGTGTGCGTGGACTGGCTGAACTGGGTGATGCGGATATAGCCGATATTGCCCTGGGCGTTGGAACGCACGGTCTGGATGCGGATGACCGCGCGGGTCAGCTTGACGTCGAAGGGTTCGACGCCGTTGCGGCGCACGGTCAGGCGGATGTCGGTGCTGGCCGGGCCGCGCATGCGGTCCACCGCCTCCGACAGGGTCAGGCCCTGCACCGGCTCGCCGTCCAGGTGGGTGATGAAGTCGCCCGGCTGCATGCCGGCGCGATAGGCCGGGGTGTCGTCGATGGGCGACACCACCTTGACCCAGCCGTTCTCCATGGTCACCTCGATGCCAAGGCCGCCGAACTCGCCCTTGGTGTTGATGTCCATGTCCCGGGAATTCTTGGGGTTCAGATAGCTGGAATGGGGATCGAGCGAGGTCAGCATGCCGTTCAGCGCGGCCTCGACCAGCTCCTCCTCGTTCACCGGCTCGACATAGTCCGACCGGACCTTCTCGAACACTTCGGCGAACAATTCCATCAGCTTATAGGTTTCCTTGCGCTCGGCCGCACTTGCGGGGACAAGCGACGTGCCAGCCAGCAGGGCAACTGCACCCGCAGCAATCAGAGTCTTGCGAATCATCCACTAACCTTACTTTTCTGAGCGGTGAGCCAAGGCAACGGGTTCACGGGCTGGCCATTGCGGCGCAGCTCGACATACAGCGTGGGCTTGGCCTCGTCCTGACCCATTATCCCGACGGGCTCGCCCGACAGCAGACGTTGGCCGACAGTGGCGTCGATCCGGGCCATTCCCGCCAGGAGGGTATGATAGCCCTCGCTGTGTTCGATGATCAAGAGCAGGCCATATCCGCGAAACGGCCCGGCAAAGACCACCTGACCATCGTAAGGGGCAATGACTTGCGCACCTTTACGAGTGGCAATCTCAAGACCTTTGTTGACCACGCCCACGTCGTTGGTCTGGCCATAGCGGGCGACGATGCGGCCGCGCGCCGGGAACGGCATGCGGCCCTGGCCCTGGCTGAACGACTTTTCCGCCGAACTGGGCATGCTGGCCGCCGCCTCGCGCGCGGCGCTCTCGGCGGCGCGGGCGGCCTTCTGCGCCGCCAGTTCGGCCTCGCGCGCCTGGGCCTGGGCCTGGCGTTCCGCCTCGCGCGCGGCGCGGGCCTCGGCCATCTCGCGTTCCTTGCGGTCCTTCTCGGCCTTCCTCGCCGCGATCTCGGCTTCGCGGGCGGCCTTCTCGGCGGCGATCTCTGCCTCGCGGGCGGCCTTCTTGGCGGCGATCTCGGCCTCGCGCGCGGCCCGTTCGGCGGCGGCCTTGGCGGCGGCCTCGGCCTCGCGGCGGCGCTTCTCCTCCTCCAGCCGGGTCAGCAGGTCGCGCAGGTCCTCGGCCTCGCCGGCCAGCTTGCGCAGGCGCAGTTCGGCGGCGTCGGATTC
This sequence comes from Pseudomonadota bacterium, assembly GCA_023426365.1. Lineage (GTDB taxonomy): Bacteria > Pseudomonadota > Alphaproteobacteria > Rhodospirillales > Magnetospirillaceae > Magnetospirillum. Next base: position 18,100 of record JAFAAW010000037.1, on the reverse strand, counting down.
CGCCAGGGCGGCGCTTTGCAGGCTGGCCTTGCGGATCCACAGATCCTTGAGGCGCGAGTGCTCGCCTTCCAACCGGGTGGCGGTGGTGGCGATGCGCTTCTTCTGGGCGATGATGTCGGCGCGCACCCGGCCCATCATGTCGATCTCGCCCTTGAGGTCCTGGGCCGAGCGTTCGATCTGCGGCACGGCGGCGCGCAGCAGGATGGCTGAGCGCACGGTGTCGGCCGGGGTCTGCGGCTGGGCGATCAGCGCCTCGGTCGGGCGCCAGGCCAGCCGTTGCAGGGCGGTGAGCACGCCGGTCATCTGCTGCGAGCGGCGGCGCAGGGTTTCCCCCTTGTCGCCTTCCAGCGTCTTCAGATCCTCCAACTGGCTTTCCAGCTCGCTCAGCACCTCCTCGCTTTCCTGGGCGGCGCGGGCGGCGTTGACCATGTCGGTGCGGATTTGCGCCATCTCGTCGGAAATGGCGCGGGCCTTGCGCTTGATCTCCTCGTGCTCGGCGCGCGACCGCTTGAGCTGGTCCTCCAGCTCGTGCAGGCGGCGGTCGGCGGCGGCCGGGTCGGGCGCTTGCGCCAGACCCGGACTCGCCGCCGTGACCACGGCCACGACGAGAAGCGGAAGCGATTTATGCCGCACGATCGCCCGACAGCAGGCACCGGCCGGTCATTTCGGCCGGTTGCGGCAGGCCCAGCAGCGCCAAGAGCGTGGGCGCCACGTCGGCCAGACGGCCGTCGGCCAGGGCGGTGACGCCGGCCGGCGGGTTGACCAGCAGCACGTCCACCGGGCCGGTGGTGTGGGCGGTATAGGGTTCGTGGCTGTCGGGGTCGGTCATCATCTCGGCATTGCCGTGATCGGCGGTGACCAGCATGACGCCGCCGGCCGCCGTGACGGCCGCTTCCAGCCGGGCCAGGCAGCCGTCCACCGTATGGGCCGCCTTCATGGCGGCCTCCAGCACGCCGGTATGGCCGACCATGTCGCCATTGGCATAGTTGACCACGATCAGGTCGTACTTGCCGCTGCCGATGGCCTCGACCAGCCGGTCGGTGACCTCGGGGGCCGACATTTCCGGCTGCAGGTCATAGGTGGCCACCTTGGGGCTGGGCACCAGGATGCGGTCCTCGCCGTCATAGACCTGCTCGCGCCCGCCGTTGAAGAAGAAGGTGACGTGGGCGTATTTCTCGGTCTCGGCGATGCGCAACTGGGTCTTGCCCGCCTTGCACACCACCTCGCCCAGCAGGTTGGACAGGGTTTCCGCCGGAAACAGCACCTCCAGGAAGGCGTTGAGGTCCTTGGAATACTCGGTCAGGCCCAGCCGGGCGGAAAAAGCCGGGACGCGGGCGCGGGCGAAGCCGTCGAAGGCCGGATCGACCAGCGTGTGCAGGATTTCGCGGGCACGGTCGGCGCGGAAATTGCCCATCAGCAGGCCGTCGCCGTCCTGCATGCCCTGATAGTCGCCGATCACCACCGGCAGCACGAATTCATCGGTCTTGCCGGCATCGTAGGACGCCTGGATGGCGCTGGCCGCGTCGGTGGCGTGCGGCCCCCGGGCCAGGGCCATGGCGTCGAAGGCCAGTTGCACGCGGTCCCAGCGCTTGTCGCGGTCCATGGCGTAATAGCGGCCCGACACGGTGGCGATCTTGGCGCCGGTGCCGGCGATGTCGTCCTCGAACTTGGCGACGAATTCGCGCGCCGAACTGGGCGGGGTGTCGCGGCCGTCCAGGAAGGCATGCACGGCCACCTTCACCCCGGCCTGGGCGGCGATGCGCGCCAGCGCGGCCAGATGGTCCTGGTGCGAGTGCACGCCGCCGGGCGACATCAGGCCCAGGATGTGCAGGGTGCCGCCGGCGGCCTTGACCTTGCCCAGCGTGTCGGCCAGCAGCGGGTTGGCGGCCAGCGTGCCGTCGGCCACCGCCTGGTCGATGCGCGGCAGGTCCTGCATGACCACGCGGCCGGCGCCCAGGTTCATGTGCCCCACTTCCGAATTGCCCATCTGGCCGTCGGGCAGGCCCACCGCCAGGCCCGAGGTTTGCAGCAGGGCGCGCGGCGCGCTCGCCATCAGCCGGTCCCAGGTGGGGGTGTCGGCCAGGGCGATGGCGTTGTCGGTGGGGTCGTCACGATGGCCCCAGCCGTCCAGGATGCACAGGACGACGGGACGCGGAGCTTTGGCTTGATTGGTCATGTCGGCGCTTAGTCTAAGGCTTTCGGTGATGGTTCGCCACGCACGCGGGCGGGTAGGCGCAGCCTATACCTTTTTGCCTTTGCGCACTATCCGCATGCGCAAGGACCCTTTCACGCCGGCGGGGCGGCCCGCCCCTGGCAGGTGGGGATTGCCCGCCGCGGCGGCAAGCGGTCAGCGCCAGCCCACTTCGCGGGCGAAATCATCCAGCGCGTGCTGCAGGTGCAGCCATTCGGCCGGCGGCATCTCGCCCTCGGCGCGGGCGGCGGCCTGCGCCTCGGCCACCGCTTCGGCCAGGGGCGGCAGGCCGACCTTGGCGCGACGCTCGTCCACCGTCGTCTCGTCCTCGATGGGCAGCGGGCTGAGCAGGTGGTCGTCGTCCCAGTCCAACTGGGTGCCGTAGATCTGCGGGCGGCCTTCCAGGCTGCGGATGCGGTCCTCCAGCGTCGCCGGATGCCAGGCGGGGATGTCGCCGCGATTGGCGGCCGATTTCATCAGCGTCAGGCAGCGGCGCAGGAAATTGGGGCGCGAAATGGCGTGCACGGCGATCAGGAACGCCGCCTGGACCCCGTCCTCGCCGGATTCGTGGCAGGTCGGCCAGCCGTCCTCGTCCACCAGCAGCTCCAGCTCGCGGGCGTTGGCCTCGTGCAGCGCGCGCATGGACGGGTGATAGCCGTCGAACAGATGGCCCGACAGCGCCAACTGGCTGCGCAGGCGGCGGTCGTTTTCGGCCAGACGGATCAGAACATCACGCATCGAAAGACCCACGCTAGACCGTGATGCAGAAAATCTGCATCACGTATTTGCCCTCGCCGGGCGCGGCCTCCGGCCGCTAGGCCGCGCCCGCAATGGGCGCCAGAGCCAACGCGCCTCATATTCAAGGCGGGTTGCTCTAGGCGAAGGGTAGCTACCCTGTGGCACATAAACCCTTTTGGCGGTGGCGTCCACCAACCTGAAGGGGACGGGCAAAAAAGAAACGGCGGCACCGGTGCCGGTGCCGCCGCCCAAGGTGAAGCGGAACGCGCGTCTTAGCCGCGCGCGCCCGACAGCAGGCCGCGGGCAATGACCTGGGCCTGGATTTCCGCCGCGCCCTCGAAAATGTTGAGGATGCGGGCGTCGCAGATGATGCGGCTGATCTGGTATTCCTCGGCATAGCCGTTGCCGCCGTGGATCTGCAGGGCGTTGTCGGCGTTGGACCACGCCACGCGCGCGCCCAGCAGCTTGGCCATGCCCGCCTCGATGTCGCAGCGATGGCCGCCATCCTTCTCGCGCGCCGAGAAATAGGTGAGCTGGCGGGCGATCATGGTCTCGACCGCCGCCCACGCCACCTTGCAGGCCACGCGGGGGAAGGCATAGATCGGCTTGCCGAACTGGACGCGGTCCTTGGCGTATTGCAGGCCGACCTCCAACGCGTTCTGCGCCACGCCGACCGCACGGGCGGCGGTCTGGATGCGGGCCGATTCGAAGGTTTCCATGAGCTGCTTGAAGCCCTGGCCCTCGACGCCGCCCAGCAGGTTGGCGGCCGGCACCTTGAAGCCGTCGAAGCCCAGTTCGTATTCCTTCATGCCGCGATAGCCGAGCACCTTGATCTCGCCGCCGGTCATGCCGGGGGTCGGGAACGGGTTGTCCTCGGTGCCGCGGATCTTGGGCGCCAGCAGCATGGACAGGCCGCGCCAGTCCTTGCTGTCGGGGTTGGTGCGCACCAGCAGGGTCATCAGGTCGGAGCGGGCGGCGTGGGTGATCCAGGTCTTGTTGCCGGTCACCACCCACTCGTCGCCGTCCTTGACCGCGCGGGTGCGCAAGGAACCCAGGTCGGAACCGGTGTTGGGCTCGGTGAACACGGCGGTCGGCAGGATCTCACCGCTGGCGATCTTGGGCAGCCATTCCTGCTTCTGCTCCTCGGTGCCGCCCAGGCGGATCAGCTCGCCGGCGATCTCGGCGCGGGTGCCCAAGGAACCCACGCCGATATAGCCGCGCGACAATTCCTCGGTGACCACGCACATGGCGGTCTTGCCCATGCCCAGGCCGCCGTATTCCTCGGGCAGGGTCAGGCCGAACACGCCCATCTCGGCCACCGCCTCCAGCACCTCGAGCGGGATCAGCTCGTCCTTGAGGTGCCATTCGTGGCAGTGCGGCGCCACCTCGGCCTCGACGAACTTGCGGAACTGGTCGCGGATCATCTCCAGCGTCTCGTCCTCAAGCCCGGCCTCGCCGAAATGGTGGCCGTCCTCGATCAGTTGCGCGATGCGCACGCGCACGGCGGCGCTGTTGCCGTGCTTGCGCAGCAGGCTCAGCGCCTCGGAATGGTGCTTGTGGCAGGTGCCCGAATCCAGGCCCATGTCGATGGGGCGGATGTATTCGCCCTGGCTCATGGGGATGCCGCCGAAGATCTGGGCGGAATATTCGCCGAAGGCCGATTGCAGCATCAGCGCTTCCAGCTCGCCCAAGCGGCCGGCGGCCTCCAGGCGCTTGGCCCATTCCAGCATCTGCTCCAGCGCCGCCACATAGGTGGTCAGCCAGGCATAGCCGTGGGCGGCCTCCTGATTGGCCTCGAACAGGGCGGAATCGATCTTGCCGTCCTTGCTCACCATGGCGGTGACGGACACCTTGGCGGCGGCGTGCAGGCCGCGCAGGGTGTCGAGGGCATTGGCGCAGGTGGGGATCAGATCGGGCAGCAGCACGGTGGTCATGGGCGTCCTCTTGGGAAAAACAAAACCCCGCTCCCACCCGCCGAAACGGGGCGGGAGCGGGGGTGGCGTCAAACCTCACTCACCCTCGATGCAATCTTCGATGGTGTAGCGGCCGGGCTTCTTGGCCTGCACCAGCACGGCCATGTTGCCGGGCTTGTGCTGGTTGCGCAGCATCTGCATGTGGGCCTTCGGGATGTCGTCCCACGAATAGCATTCCGACATGCACGGATCGATGCGGCGTTCGATCACCAACTGGTTGGCCTGGGCGGCCTGCATCAGGTTGGCGAAGTGGCTGCCCTGGATGCGCTTCTGGCGCATCCACACGAAGCGGGCGTCGAAGGTCAGGTTGAAGCCGGTGGTGCCGGCGCAGAACACGACCATGCCGCCGCGCTTGACCACGTTGCACGACACCGGGAAAGTGGCTTCGCCGGGATGTTCGAACACGAAGTCCACGTCGTTGCCCTTGCCGGTGATGTCCCAGATGGCCTTACCGAACTCGCGCACCTTGCCCATGTACTTCTTGAAGGCGTCCTGGTCGCCGTCCACGTCCGGCAACTGGCCCCAGCAATCGAAGTCCTTGCGGTTGATCACGCCCTTGGCGCCCAGGCCGAGGACGAAGTCGCGCTTGTCCTCTTCCGAGATCACGCCGATGGCGTTGGCGCCCGACACGGCGATGAGCTGGATGGCCATGGAACCCAGGCCGCCGGCGGCACCCCACACCAGCACGTTATGGCCGGGGCGCAGCACGTGCGGACGGTGGCCGAACAGCATGCGGTAGGCGGTGGCCAGCGTCAGGGTGTAGGACGCGCTCTCTTCCCAGGTCAGGTGCTTGGGACGGTGCATCAACTGCTGGGCCTGGACGCGGGTGAACTGCGCGAACGAGCCGTCGGGGGTCTCGTAGCCCCAGATGCGCTGGGTCGGCGAGTTCATCGGATCGCCGCCGTTGCACTCCTCGTCGTCGCCGTCGGTCTGGTTGCAGTGCACCACGACCTCGTCGCCGACCTTCCAGCGCTTCACCTTGGAGCCGACCTTCCACACGATGCCCGAGGCGTCCGAGCCGGCGATGTGGTAGGGCGCCTTGTGGTAGTCGAAGGGCGAGATCGGCTTGCCCAGCGCGGCCCACACGCCGTTGTAGTTGACGCCGGCCGCCATCACCATGACCAGCACCTCGTGCGGGTCGATCTCGGGGGTGTCCACCACCTCGACCAGCATGGCGGTGTCGGGAGTGCCGTGGCGTTCCTTGCGGATGCACCAGGCGTACATCTGCTTCGGCACGTGACCCAGCGGCGGAATCTCGCCCAGCTCGTACAGGTCCTTCACCGTCTGTCCGGCCAAATTCGCCGCTTCGCTCATCCGAGTCACTCCTCGTCTTCCGAAAACCACTCTGTTCGTCGCTTTGGGGAACCTTTGGGATTCCCTCGTTCCGTCGCCGACCCCGGTCGGGTGTGTTCGGCGTCTTTCGCGTTGTAGCGTTTTGCGGCTTTCTTCGCAATGCACAAAATGATAGTTTGTTTCGCGAAGTCAGGATGTCGAGAAATTTTAGGTCGTAGTGACCCCGGCATCCATTAGGATGATGTCACGGCGCCCGCCGCAGGCCCGAGCAGAAGAAGGTGACAGAGGAATGACGGAAAAGACCCCCGCCCGCGAGAAGCCCTGGCTGTTTCGCACCTATTCGGGCCACAGCTCGGCGGCGGAATCCAACAAGCTGTTCCGCACCAATCTGGGCAAGGGCCAGACCGGCCTCTCCATCGCCTTCGATCTGCCGACCCAGACCGGCTACGATTCCGATCATGTGCTGGCGCGCGGCGAGGTGGGCAAGGTGGGCGTGCCCGTCTGTCATATCGGCGACATGCAGACGCTGTTCGAGGGCATCCCGCTCGAAAAGATGAACACGTCCATGACCATCAACGCGCCGGCCGCCTGGCTGCTGTCGCTCTATATCGCCACCGCCGAAAAGCAGGGGGCGGCGCGCGCCAGCCTGAACGGCACCACCCAGAACGACATCATCAAGGAATACCTGTCGCGCGGCACCTACATCTTCGGGCCGCAGCCGTCCTTGAAGCTGACCAGCGACGTCATCGCCTTCACCTATCGCGAGGTTCCCAAGTGGAACCCCATGAACGTCTGCTCGTACCACCTGCAGGAAGCCGGCGCCACGCCCGAGCAGGAGCTGGCCTTCGCGCTGGCGACCGCCATCGCCGTGCTGGACACCGTGCGCCCCACGGTTCCGGCCGCCGACTTCCCGGTGGTGGTCAGCCGCATCAGCTTCTTCGTCAATGCCGGCATCCGCTTCATCACCGAATTGTGCAAGATGCGGGCGTTCACCTATCTGTGGGACGAAATCTGCCGCGAGCGCTACGGCGTCGAGGACGAAAAGGCGCGGCGCTTTCGCTATGGCGTGCAGGTCAACTCCCTGGGCCTGACCGAGCCGCAGCCGGAAAACAACGTCTACCGCATCTTGCTGGAAATGCTGGCGGTGGTGCTGTCCAAGGATGCCCGCGCCCGCGCCGTGCAATTGCCGGCGTGGAACGAGGCGCTGGGCCTGCCGCGTCCGTGGGACCAGCAATGGTCGCTGCGCCTGCAGCAGATCATGGCCTACGAAACCGACCTGTTGGAATACGGCGACATCTTCAACGGTTCGACCGAGATCGCCCGCAAGGTCGAGGAGTTGATGGCCGGTGCCCGCGAGGAGCTGGGCCGCATCGACGGCATGGGCGGCGCGGTGTCGGCGGTGGAATCCAGCTACATGAAGCAGAAGCTGGTGGAATCCAACGCGCGCCGCATCGCCGGCATCGAATCGGGCGAGCAGATCGTGGTCGGCGTCAACAAGTGGACCGAGACCGAACCCAGCCCGCTGACCACCGGCGACGGCTCGATCCTCACGGTGGACCCCAAGGTCGAGGCCGAGCAGATCGAGCGCCTCAAGGCGTTCAAGGCGTCGCGCGACCAGGGCGCGGTGGACAAGGCCCTGGCCGAACTGCGCGCCGCCGCGAGCGAAGGCCGCAACGTCATGGAACCCTCCATCGCCGCCGCCCATGTGGGCGTCACCACCGGCGAATGGGCGCAGACCCTGCGCGAGGTTTTCGGTGAATACCGCGCCCCCACCGGCGTGGCCCGCGCCGCCGCTTCGTCCAAGGGCGAGAAGATCGCCGCCGTGCGGGCGCGGGTGGACGAGGTTTCCGCCCGCCTGGGCCGTCGCATCAAGATGCTGGTGGGCAAGCCGGGCCTGGACGGCCATTCCAACGGCGCCGAGCAGATCGCCGTGCGTGCCCGCGACGCCGGCATGGAGGTGGTGTACGAGGGCATCCGCCTGACCCCGGCCCAGATCGTCAACGCGGCGCTGGAGGAAGGCGTGCACGTGGTCGGGCTGAGCATCCTGTCGGGCAGCCATGTGCCGCTGGTCACCGAGGTGCTGGAACGCATGCGCGCCGTTGGCTTGGGCGACATTCCGGTGGTGGCGGGCGGCATCATCCCGCCCGAGGACGAAAAGGCCCTGCTGGCGGCGGGCTGTGCCCGCATCTACACGCCCAAGGATTACGACATCACCGCCATCATGGGCGACATCGTCACCCTGGTGGAGGGCGACTCGAAGGCGGCCTGAGACCGCTGCTACGGCGAACGACCTTGGGGGCGGTCCGCGGGCCGCCCCTTTTTTTGTCGTCCGCGAATAAGGAGAAGCGAAAGGGTGGCGCCGTCGCCAAACGTTGGTGTTTTTTGAAAACTTCACGCAATAATGACGTCTGCTGTCCAGAATGGAGGGCGCGTATGCTCGGAAAGCTATCCGGGGCGACCAACGCGTTGGCGCTGTTGCAGGCGCGGTTGGGCGATCGCCAAGGTCCGGTCAAGGCGAAGGCCGACGACAAGACCACCGCCAGGGAAGAGGCGGACGAATTACTGCGTCGATCCCGCCAGGCCCTTGAAACCCTGAAACGGGCCAATGAATCCCACAAGCAGGAGCGCAAGGCCGCCGCCAGGGAAAAGGTGGAGCGGCTGAAAAGCGAATTGCAGGCCCTGCGGCTAATGGCCGCGCTGGGCGACCCCAAGGCCGTTGCCCGCCGTGCCGCCCAGATCGCCCGCGAACTGGGCGCCGCCGCAAAGGAATATGCCGCCGCCGGGGCGGGCGGTGGTGGGATCGCGACGGCGGGTGCGATCGGCGACGAGACGCCGGCGGCAGCGGCCGGTGCGACGGGTGCGGAGGGCGCAGCAGCATCCGCCGAGACAGCCGACGGCGCCGGAAGGCAAGCTGCCGCCGCGCAGGCCCAGGCGGTGGCGGCCCAAAGCGAAACCTCCGGTGGCGAGGAACCGGCGGAGGACGAGGCGTTCGCGTCGGGCGGCGGCGAAACCACAACGGACGAAGCCGCGGTGGCGCCCACCACCGCACAGAACCAGCGCACCGACATCGAAGCGCTGCGCCAGCAACTGGCCGAAAGCGACCAGAAGGCCAGAGAAAGCGCCGAGGATGCCAAATTCCGCGCGGACGTGCGGACCCTGATGGCGCAGGTGCGCGCCCTATTCGAGCAGCAGCGTCGTCGTGCCCGCGAAGAGGGCGGCAACCCGGGCGGCGAGATTGATGAACTGGCCCGGGCGGTTAAGGCCGCCGATAAGGAAATCGCAGAGCTGACGTCCGAAGCCGGCATGCAAACGCTGATCGGGCCGCTGAACGTGCAGGTCTGAGGGGGGGCGGTTACGCGAGCGTCGCGAGCCGCTCCTCGAAATCCTGAACCAGGGCGTCCCAGGCGTCTTCCACCTCGGCCTTCAGATCTTCCCAGGTGCCGTCGGGCTCGTCCGACAGGGCATCCAATTTTTCGCGCACCACGTCGCGCCGGTGCTCGAGCCAGCTCAACTGCTCCGCCAATTCCTGGCGCAGGCCGTCATGGGGGCTGTCCATCAGGCGGCTGCGGACGCTGTCGATTTGCAGCGACAGGTCGCGCAGCTTCTGGTCCATGGTGACTTGATAGGCTTCCCTGCCCATTCGCGACACTCCGCTCGTCTTGCCCAGGTTTCGTGGGCCCCGAGTCCGGTGGGGACCTGCAAAAGGCTGCGCTGCCATACCCTTTGGACGCAAGCATGCATCCGGGATAGGCACCCTTTACCGGAGGAGGTGGCTATGGGGCGCGCTCGCGAAAAGGGGTGGGTGGGAAAAACCGCTCGTGCCTACAGGATTTCCAGCACCGCTTCCGGCGGGCGGCCCAGCGCCGCCTTGTCGCCCGCCACCACGATAGGGCGCTCGATGATGGCCGGATGGGCGACCATGGCGCGGATCAGGTCAGCGTCGGACAGGGCGGCCGGGTCGATGCCGGCCTCGGCCGCTTCCTTCCTGCGCACGATCTCGGCCGGGCTTTTGCCCAGCGCGGCCAGGATGCGGGCCAGCTCCTCGGCGCTGGGCGGGGTCTTCAGGTATTCCACCACCGTGGCCGCGATGCCGCGATCCTCGATCAGCTTCAGGGTCTCGCGCGACTTGCTGCAACGGGGGTTGTGGTAGATGGTGATTTCGGCCATGAGATGCCCCTTGGGATGTGGCTCAGCTTGCCGTGCAAGGTAGGCGCCCGCCCCAGTTTCGTCAAAGTTCCCGTCCATCCTGGCCGCAACCGATTGCAGACAGATCGAAGCCCCATGACACGCATGCTGATCCAGACATGCGCCGCCCTGCTGCTGGCGCTGACCTTCGCCTTCCCCGCCTTGGCCCAGGACCGTGCCGCCCAGACCGGCGCGGTCAAGGCCGAGGAATTGCAGAAGCTGGTGGACACGCTGGAAAACGACGGCGACCGCCAGCGCATGGTGCAGCAGCTCAAAAGCCTGATCGCCGCGCAGCGCCAGGTGCAGAAACAGGCCGATGCCAGCCTGCTGGGCACGGTCACCGAACGGCTGGAAGCCATCGGTGACGACGCCATGGACGCGGTTGCCGCCCTCGGCGATACGCCCAAGCTGATGGCCTGGGTCGGCCAGCAGATGACGGACCCGGCGTTGCGCGGCCGCTGGGGCGGCATCGCGTGGCGTATCGGCGCGCTGCTGGCCGCCGGCGTGGTGGCCGATATGCTGCTGGCGTGGCTGCTGCGGCGCGCGGAACGGCTGACCGTGCCGCGCGATCCGGCGCCGTCCATGCTGATGCGCCTGCCGCTGGGGCTGGCCCGCGCGCTGATCCGCACCGTGCCCGTCGCCGGGGCGGCGGCGGCCTCCTATGCGGTGCTGACCGCGCTGGGGCTGGGCGGCAACGTGCGGGTGGCGGGCATCATGGTGGTGACGGCCTATGTGTCGGTGCGGCTGCTGATGGTGCTGGCCCGATTGCTGGCGGCGCCGCGCACGCCCGGCCTGCGCCTGCTGCCGGTGGATGACGAGACGGCGGAATACCTGATCATCTGGTCGCGCCGTCTGGCCGGCCTGGGCGTGTTCGGCGGCCTGGCCATCGAGGCGGCCCGCCTGCTGGGCCTGCCGCGCGGGGCGGCGGTGGTGTCGTTCAAGGCGCTGGGGCTGGCCATGGCCACCATGCTGGTGATCTTCATCCTGCAGAACCGCCAGGCGGTGGCGCGCGCCCTGCGCGGCGGCGACGGCCACGGGCGGTTCCAGGGCGTGCGCGCCCGGCTGTCGGAAATCTGGCACATCCTGGCCGTGCTCTACGTGGTCGCCGGCTATGCGGTATGGGCGCTCAAGGTCAAGGGCGGCTTCGAATTCATGCTGCGCGCCAGCGTGCTGTCGGTGCTGATCCTGCTGGTGGCGGCCATGTTGTCCACGGCGCTCGGCCGCCTGATCGAACGCGGCTTCGCCATCGGCCAGGACGTCCGCCACGCCTTCCCGCTGCTGGAGGCGCGGGCCAACCGCTACCTGCCGGTGCTGCACGTGGTGCTGCGCGGCGCGGTGGCGCTGCTCACCGTTCTGGCGCTGGCCCAGGCCTGGGGGCTGGATACCCTGGCGCTGCTGTCGTCCAGCGGCGGGCGCCGGGTGGTGTCGTCGCTGGTCAGCATCGCCGCCGTCCTGCTGGGCGCGCTGGTGGTGTGGGAACTGGTTTCGGGCGCCATCGAACGCTATCTGGGCGCCACCGACAATGACGGCAAGGCGCTGGCGCGTTCGGCCCGCATCCGCACGCTGCTGCCGCTGATCCGCAACGCGCTGTTCATCGTGCTGGTGGTGATGGTGTCGCTGATCGTGCTGTCGGAGCTGGGCGTCAACATCGCGCCGCTGCTGGCCGGTGCCGGCGTGGTCGGCGTCGCCATCGGCTTCGGCTCGCAGACCCTGGTCAAGGACGTGATCACCGGCGCCTTCATGTTGTTCGAGGACACCATGGCGGTGGGCGATTCGGTCAAGGTGAACGGCGTCTCGGGCACGGTCGAGGCCATGAGCATCCGCACCATCCGCCTGCGCGACGGGGCGGGCGCCCTGCATACCGTTCCGTTCAGTTCGGTCAGCACCATCGTCAACATGAGCAAGGATTTCGGCTTTGCCGTGTTCGAGGTGGGGGTCGCCTATCGCGAGGACCCCGACGAGGTGACGGCGGTGCTGCGTGGCCTGGGCGAGGAAATGCAGTCCGATTCCGAACTGGGCCAGCACATCGTGGAGCCGTTGGATGTCTGGGGTCTGGACCGCTTCGACGCTTCCGCCATCGTCATCAAGGCCCGTTTCAAGACCGTGCCGGGCAAGCAGTGGATGGTGACGCGCGAGTTCAACCGCCGCCTGAAAAAGCGCTTCGACGAGCTGGGTATCGAGATGCCGTTCCCGCAGACCACCGTCTGGTTCGGCGAGGACAAGGCGGGCAAGGCCGCGCCCCTTCGCGTCGCCATGCAGGAGGAGATCACCGCCCTGCCCAAGGTGGCGAACTAGATTTCCTCCAGCGCCTCGGCGCTGTCCGCCTCGATGACGCGGCGGCAGGTGTCGAAGTCGAAGCCGGCGCGGGCCAGGGCGGCCAGATCCTTCTGCCGCATGTCCTCGCGCCCCTCGCGGCGGAACGGCCCCAGGCGGCGCTTCTTCGCCAGCCGGATGGCGGCGGCCAGGTCCGGTTCGGCGACGTCCTCGGCGAGCAGGTCCAGGGCGGCGGCGGCCAGTTCGCCGCCCACCCCCTTGGCCGCCAGGGTGGCGCGGATGGTGCGGCTGCCCTTGCCCTGGCGATGCAAGGCGCGCACCTTGCTTTCCGCATAGGCGGCGTCGTTCAGATAGCCCAGGCGGGCCAGCTTCTCGATCACCGCGTCCACCTGGGCGGCATGGTCCTCGCGCCGGCCGGTGGGGCCATGCTCGCTCCAATAGGCCAGGCTGCGGTCCACTTTGCGCATCAGCACGCGCTTGAGGTTGGCGCTGGACGAAGCGAAGCGTTCCAGGTAATGCAACGCGGCGTTTTCCAGATAGGATGGGGTGATTTTGCTGGGTGCCTTCGCCATGGCCCCGACACTACCCCGAAGCAGACGAGTACGCCATGCCCCAGCTCAGCCAGCCCCTGCCGCCCCAGCCCCGCACCTACGGCGCGGTCAACTGGCTGGGGTTCTGGACGCTGCTGTCCAAGGAAATCCGCCGTTTCCTCAAGGTGTATTTCCAGACCGTGCTGGCGCCCGTGGTCACCACGCTGCTGTTCCTGGCGGTGTTCGCCCTGGCGCTTGGGCGGGTGGCGGCCGAGGTGGGCGGCGTGCCCTTCGTCGAGTTCCTGGTGCCCGGCCTGGTGATGATGGCCATGGTGCAGAACGCCTTTGCCAACACGTCGTCCTCCATCATCATCGCCAAGGTGCAGGGCAACATCGTCGATATGCTGATGCCGCCCCTGTCGCCGGTCGAGCAGACGCTGGCGGTGGCGCTGGGCGGCGTGGCGCGCGGGTTGGTGGTGGGTGTCGCGGTCACCGCGGCCATGGCGCTGTTCGTGCGCATCCACGTCCATGCGCCCCTGTTCATCCTGTTCCACGCGGTGGCGGGGTCGCTGATGCTGTCGCTTCTGGGCATGATCGGCGGCATCTGGGCCGACAAGTTCGACCACATGGCGGCGGTGACCAATTTCATCGTCACGCCGCTGTCGTTCCTGTCCGGCACCTTCTATTCCATTGACCGCCTGCCCGAGGGCTTTCATGCGGTCGCGCTGGCCAACCCGTTCTTCTACATGATCGACGGCTTCCGCTACGGCTTCATCGGCCATGCGGACGGCCCGGTCTGGCTGGGGCTTGGGCTGGTCGCGCTGGCCGACGCGGTGCTGCTGCTGGTCACCTGGCGGATGCTGGCGACGGGGTACAAGCTTCGGGCCTGAGCAGGCCCGGGAGCGAATTTTCCGCGCGAAGGTTGACTTTGGTCCCCGATGCGCGGATAGTCCCGCCTTTCCTTTTCAAGCACGCTGGTCCTGATCGTCCGTCGGGGACGAGGGCTCCCGGCGTTGCGGTTGGGGAGGTGGATCAGTGTTTCCTGTCGTGATGCCCACTTATGCGCGTGCCGATGTCGCCTTCGAACGGGGCGAGGGTGCCTATCTGTGGACGGGCGACGGGCGACGATTCCTGGATTTCGGCTCGGGCGTGGCGGTGACCGCGCTGGGCCATTGCCATCCTCATCTGGTCAAGGCCCTGCAGGAGCAGGCGGGCCGGCTGTGGCACACCTCGAACCTGTACCGGGTGACCGGCCAGGAGACGGTGGCGGCCACGCTGGTGCAAAACACCTTTGCCGACACCGTGTTCTTCTGCAACTCGGGCGCCGAGGCCAATGAGTGCGCCATCAAGATGGCGCGCAAATACCATTACGAGGGCGGCGACAAGGGCCGCTACGAGATCATCTGCGCCACCGGCGCCTTTCACGGGCGCACGCTGGCGACCATCGCCGCCGGCGGCCAGGAAAAGCACCTCAAGGGCTTCGACCCGCACACGCCGGGCTTCGTTCACGTGCCCTATGGCAATCTGAACGCGCTTCGGGCCGCCATCACGCCGCAGACCGCCGCCATCCTGGTCGAGCCGGTCCAGGGCGAGGGCGGCATCATCCCCGGCGACCCCGATTACCTCAAGCGCCTGCGCGCCACCGCCGACGAGTTCGGCCTGCTGCTGATCTTCGACGAGGTGCAGACCGGCATGGGCCGCACCGGCACCCTGTTCGCCCATGAACAGTCGGGCATCGCCCCCGACATCATGCCGGTGGCCAAGGGCCTGGGCGGCGGCTTCCCGGTGGGCGCCTGCCTTGCCACCGAAAAGGCGGCGCGCGGCATGACTGCGGGCGCCCATGGCTCGACCTTCGGCGGCAATCCGCTGGCGATGGCGGCGGCCGGCGCGGTGCTGGACGTCATGCTGGCCCCGGGCTTCCTGGCCGAGGTCGCCCATTGGGGCCAGGTGCTGCGCGCGCGGCTGGCCGACCTGCCGGAGCGTTTCCCGACGGCGATCGAGGAAGTGCGCGGCATCGGCATGATGATCGGCCTCAAGTGCCGCATCCCCAACACCGATCTTCAAGCCAAGCTGATGGCCAACGGTCTGCTGACCGTGGGCGCCGGCGACAACGTGGTGCGGCTGCTGCCGCCCCTCATCATTCGCGAGCGGGAGATCGACGAAGCGCTCGATATCCTGACCCGCACGCTTTCCGAGGTGACCCAATGACCGTCAATCCAGGCCGCACCCGGGCGGGACAAACCCGGCACTTCCTGGATCTCGACCGTTTCGATACCGAGACCCTGCGCCGCATCCTCGACCTGGGCGCCGCCTACAAGCGCGGCGACCAGCCCTTCGGCAAGGACAAGCCGCTGTCGGGCCGCATGCTGGCCATGATTTTCGAGAAGCCGTCCACCCGCACCCGCGTGTCGTTCGAGACCGGCATGAAGCAGCTTGGCGGCGACGCCATCGTGCTGTCGCGCGGCGACACCCAGCTGGGCCGCGGCGAGACCATCGCCGACACCGCCCGCGTGCTGTCGCGCTATGTGGACGCCATCATGATCCGCACCGACGACCCCAACAAGCTGCTGGAGCTGTCGGCCTATGCCAGCGTGCCGGTGATCAACGGCCTGACCGACCGCACCCATCCGTGCCAGGTCATGGCCGACATCATGACCTTCGAGGAGCATCGCGGCCCGCTGGAGGGCAAGGTCGTGGCATGGGTCGGCGACGGCAACAACGTGGCCGCGAGCTGGATCCAGGCCGCCGCCCATTTCGGCTGCGAAATCCGCCTGGCCTGCCCGGCCGAGCTGACCCCCGATGAGGGCGTGGTGGCCTGGGCGCGCGAGCAGGGCGCCAAGGTCGTCATCGGCAGCGACTCCCGCGCGGCGGTGAGCGGCGCCCATCTGGTGGTCACCGACACCTGGGTGTCCATGGGCTGCCAGGACACCAACCGCCACGAATTGCTGTCGCCCTATCAGGTCAACGACGCCCTGATGGCGCTGGCCGATCCGTCGGCGCTGTTCATGCACTGCCTGCCGGCCCACCGGAACGAGGAAGTCAGCGATTCGGTGATGGACGGCCCGCAATCGGTGGTGTGGGACGAAGCGGAAAACCGCTTGCATGTGCAAAAGGGCATCCTTACGTGGTGCTTGTTGTGAGCGATACCCTGAGCGACATCATCCTTCCCTTCCAGGTGGCCGGCGGCGCGGTGCGCGGCCGTGTCGTGCGGCTTGGCCCGGCGATCGAGCGGATCCTGGCGGGCCATGCCTATCCGCCGGCGGTCGGCCGCCTGCTGTCGGAAACCCTGGCGCTGGCGGCGGTGCTGGCCGGCTCGCTCAAATACGACGGCGTCTTCACGCTTCAGGCCCAGGGCAACGGCGCCATCAGCCTGGTGGTGGCCGACGTCACCAGCGCGGGCGACCTGCGCGGCTATGCCCGCTTCGATGCCGACGCGCTGGCCAAGGTGGGCGGCCATTCGGTGCCCGACCTGCTGGGCAGCGGCTATCTGGCCTTCACCGTGGACCAGGGGCCGCGGACCGACCGCTACCAGGGCATCGTGGAGTTGACGGGCGCCACCTTGTCGGAATGCGCCAAGCAGTATTTCGCCCAGTCCGAACAGTTGGACACCGAAGTGGTGCTGGCCTCGACCGACCAGCCGTCGCCGGCGGCGGCCGCGCTGATGATCCAGCGTATGCCGGGCAGCCAGCCCGGCGCGCCCATCCTGACCGTGGACGAATCGGCCGAGGCGTGGCGCACCGCCACCATCCTGCTGGCCAGCCTGACCAGCGACGAGCTGCTCGATCCCGCGCTGCCGCCCGAGCAGGTGCCCTACCGGCTGTTCCACGCCGAGGGCTTGCAGGTGTGGGAGGGCAAGGCCCTGCGCGCCCGGTGCCGCTGCTCGGAGGCCAAGATCGCCAGCGCCCTGCGCTCGATCCCGCGCGCCGAGATCGCCGCACTCAAGGATGAAAGCGGCAAGGTCGCCATCACCTGCGAGTTTTGCCAAACGGTCTATGGCTTCGACGACGAGGCGTTGGAACGGGTCTATATGCCGCCCACCTCGCGCGAGGCGCGTGAGTCAAAAGGCTGACATGGCTTGACGGCCGGGCGTCAGATGCCACAATGGCCGCCAATTTCCACTAGAGAATGGGAAGCCTGCGATGCTCCTCCGTCCCTCGCGCGTGGTGATGGCGCTGGCCTGCGCCCTGGCTCTTGGCGCGTGTGAAACAAAGCCCCCGGTCCAGCGGCTGCCCGAAATCAGCTTTGCCGACAAGCGCCCGTTCATGCTGGACGTCGGCCAGTTGGAAATCGTGCCGGAATACGTTTCGCCGGCCAAGCGGCCCAACATCGAACACCTGATGCCGGTCAGCCCCGAGAACGCCACCGTGCGCTGGGCGCAGGACCGCCTGCGTCCGGTGGGGCGCACCGGCTATGCCCGCGTGGTGATCAAGGACGCCCGCGTGGTCGAGGTCCCGCTCAAGACCGACAAGGGCTTCACCGGCATGTTCAAGGAGCAGCAGGCCGAACGCTTCGACGGCAGCCTGGACGTGGCCATCCAGATCCTGGACGAACGCCACATGCCGATCGCCGACGTGGTGGCGCGCGCCACCCGCACCAAGACGCTGAGCGAGGGGGCCTCGCTCAATGAGCGCGACCGCGTGCTGTACGAGATCACCGAAAGCATGATCCGCGACATCGACACCCAGATGGAAGGGCTGATCCGCACCTATCTGGGCCGCTGGGTGCAATAGAGCGGCGAGTGCCAAACATAGAACCAGACCATCGTGCGTCATATGTGGCGCTCGATGGTCTAGGTTCTGGACTCATAAGTCCGCATCCACAGGCGGGTTGAGGCGAGCATGACGGCGGCGAGGAAGTTCCTGGCCGATTTATCGAAGCGCGTCGCGATCCGCCTGAAGTGCTTGAGCTTATTGAAG
>JAFAAW010000140.1 GCA_023426365.1 Pseudomonadota bacterium | reverse complement strand
TCGTAGACCTGCAGGCTGTAAAGCGGAATGGCCAGGATCAGCACGTTGGAAAACAGGCTGAAGACCAGGACACAGGCGAATGTGGGCCGCGCCCCCGCCAGGATACCGTCGCGAGCAGCCATGAATCCCCTTCGAACCATTGACCGGAAACGCGGCCGCCCACCCCCGCACAGGGATGGGCGGCCGGTATCCGCTAGATCACTGGACGAACCAATCGGCCGAGACGTCACTGGCGGTGTGGTTGATGAGGGTGATGTCGCCGGTCGCGGTCTGCAGAACCACCGAGCTTTCGCCACCGGTTTCGCCACCCGTGCTGCCGCCGGTTTCGCCGCCGGTGGTGCCGCCGGTTTCACCGCCGGTGGTGCCGCCGGTCTCGCCGCCGGTGGTGCCGCCGGTCTCGCCACCGGTGGTGCTGCCGGTCTCGCCGCCCGTGCTGCCGCCGGTCGAACCGGACGACGGCGGAACGCTGGGCGCGATCAGGACGTCATTGCCGTCACCCCCCATGAGAATGGAGGTTTCAGGCGTGCCGATGATGATTTCGTTGCCGCTCCCGCCGCCCACGGAGAGCGCGCCCGAAGCAGGGCTGAGCACTTGGAAATCCGACAGGCTTGTCAAACCTGTGTTGGTGGCGCTGCTGCTGCTGCCGGTATCGGTGCTCGTGGTCTGGACCGACTCGTCCGGCGTGGTCTGATCACCACTCGTGGTGGTCTGATCGGACGCGGTGGTTGACCCGTTCGCCATCTGGGGGCTCCCTGTGGATGTTGCCAACTAGCGATGGGAACGGGGTTAGGGGGAAACCGTTGCATGCCATGTCCCGCCTAGTCGTTCGATGGCGGCGTTTATGCCGCCGTCGCCCTTGCCCGGCGGACGATGGGCAACGGGAATAGGGGGCGGTGCGGAATATTGTCGGTGCGCCCGCCAATGGCGGAACGGCTGTCCCGTTCGGAGCCTGTCCGAACGGTTGTCCCACTCTCTTTCAGCAAGGGCCGAAGCTGCCGCCGGGCGGTCCCCCCGCCCAGGCGGGGTACACCCCTGGCCGCAGGCATTCACGCACGGCGAGGCGTGGTCCTCCGAACGGGGTGCCCACGGCCCTGCCCATCAGGCAGGGAGAGGCCGGCTCATGCCTGGGGGTCGTCGGTCGCGGGCGTGGCGTCGCCCTCGGCGGCGGGCGGCGAACGGCGCGGCGGGCGGTTCTTCTCCTCGTTGGAAAAGCGGAAGCGGCCGGCCAGCACGCAGCCCTTCATGCCCGGATCGCACGGGCGGTCGGCCACGCGCGAACACAAACCCTTGATCTCGTGGACACAACCCCAGCCGCTCATGACGCCACCTCCTGACCTCCGGAATATTAGCAAATCCTGGACGGAACCGTCCACGGGCGCGGCCTGTTCAGGCCGCAGGCCCAGCCATTACGCGGAGCATGCCATGAAACTGTCCAGGGCGGCGATCGGACTGGCAACCGTGGGAGGACTGGCGGCGGTGGGCGCCGGCATGGTGGTGATGCGCCTTCTCGCGCGCGGTCGCGCCGGCGCCCCCGAGGGCGCGCCCGAGCCGCCCTCGCCCGAGCAGTTGATCGGGATCCCGCAAAGCCACCTGTCGGCCGCCGAGGCCGCAACCACCTTCGAGACCAAGCCTTCGACACAGCATTGACCGGGCCACGAAATTATGCGTGCGTCCGGCCCTGGCGATGGTGCACACTGAGGGCCGGAACGCACAAGCCGAGGTTTCCCCCCCATGTCTTCCCGTCCGCTGCCGGCATGGCGCACGCCCGCAGGCGAACCGGTCAGTTGCCTGGAAAAGCTGAAGGTTCTGGCCCAGAACCTCACCGAATTCGAGGAGATGGCGCAGGACATCCTGGAAGACGCCGCCCTGATGGGCTGCGACGTCGAGCAGGTGCGCGCCGCGCTGGGCGAATGTCTGGCGCAAATTCATGTGCGCTACGCCAACAGCAAGTAAAAAATCCCAAACGCAAAAAAACAACACCCTCAACCATGGCGCCATGCCAATGGTTGCCATTGACCGGGACTTGTCCCGGTGCTTAAGGTTTCCAACATCGCGCCAAGAGGATGGAAAAACCGTCCCGCCACAAAAATAACCAAGGCCGCCGCCAGGGAGGGCACATGCCGCCACATATGGGCGAAACCAACGACGAAGCCGCCAAGGCCGACGTTTTCGCCGCCGAAGTCCTGGAAAAGATCGAGACGCTGAGCCTGGAGGTCGCCGACATCGCCGGCACCATCGACGGCCTCGCCAAATTCGTCAAACACCAGGAAGACCTGTTCGCCCATCTGAAAAGCATCGCCCACACCATGGCCGAGGCGATCAGCAGCATCGACGCCGCCGGCCGCGAGACCCGCGACGTCACCTCGCAGGCGGGCCGCCAGTCCACCGAATCGCTGCGCACCATCGACGCGGCCCTGGGCGACATCAACCGTCTGGTCGGCTCGGTCCAGGGGATCGAACAGCGGCTGGAGGAACTGGAGGGCGCCCTGGGCGAGGTCAGCACCCGCTCGCGCGACATCCAGAAGATCGCCCGGCAGACCAACCTTCTGGCGCTGAACGCCACCATCGAGGCGGCCCGCGCCGGCGAGGCCGGCAAGGGCTTCGCGGTGGTCGCCACCGAGGTCAAGGGGCTGGCCCGCCAGACCGGCGACGTCACCGCCGGCATCGACCATACGGTGGAAAAGCTGGCCGGCTCTGTCACCGACCTCATCGAAACCTCGACCAACACCCTGAAAATGGCCGATTCGGTCAATGAAGGCGTGGGCGTCATCAATCACGCGGTCGCCGTGTTCGGCGACGCCATCGGCACCGTGGAAGCCCGGGTGGGCGACATTTCCACCGCCGCCTCCACCTCGCTGTCGCAATGCTCCGACGTGATCGGCGAGATCGACAAGTTCTTCGACGGCATTTCCATGACCAGCGAATCGCTGCGCCGCGCCGACCAGCGCATCGTGTCGCTGCTGGATCGCTCGGAAGACCTGATGGGCTTCATTGCCGCGTCGGGCTACCGCACCGGCGACACGCCGTTCATCGAGCTGGCCTGCATCACCGCCGACAAGATCGCCGCCGCCTTCGCCCAGGCGGTCCAGGGCGGGCGCCTGACCATGGCCGATCTGTTCGACGAGAATTACCAGCCCGTCGCCGGCAGCAATCCCGAACAGCACATGGCCCGCTTCACCAGCTTCACCGATGCCGTGCTGCCGGACATCCAGGAAGCGGTGCTGGCCGCCGATAGCCGCATCAGCTTTTGCGTCTCGGTGGACCGCAACGGCTATCTGCCCACCCATAACCGGAAATTTTCCCAGCCCCAGGGCGCGGACCCGGTGTGGAACAACGCCAATTGCCGCAACCGCCGCATCTTCAACGACCGCACCGGCCTGAACGCCGGCCGCAACACCCGGCCGTTCCTGTTGCAGACCTATCGCCGCGACATGGGCGGCGGCCAGTTCGTGATGATGAAGGACATCTCGGCGCCGATCATGGTGCAGGGCCGCCATTGGGGCGGGCTGCGCATCGGCTATCGCATCTGACGCCTGGAGAGGGCGCGGCCGCCGCCGCCCGTCAGGGGGCCGCGGCCGCGATGGCCGCCTTCAGCGGCTCGGCCTGAATGGGCTTGTGCAGGAAGGTCAGGTTGCGGCGCTGCCCCTCGGCCAGCTCGGCCTTGCCGGTTTCGCCGGTCAGGATGATCGCCGGAACCTGCTGATCCAGCAGGGCACGCACGCGCTCGACCACCTCGAACCCGGTCAGGCCGGCGCGCAGGCGCAAATCCGACAGGATGAGATCGGGCTTTCCCTGGTCCAGGCGCTCGAGAACCTGGGCCATGTCCTCGGCCGGCAGCACCTCCATGCCCCAGGTCTCCAGGATCATCTGCAATCCCATCAGGACCATGGGATCGTCCTCGACCACCAAAATGGTCCGCTTCGTCACCGGCATGGCCACGTTTCCATCCGCATGGGCGCCCTTCTCGGCCGGCTGATCGGCTAGGGGCAAGGATATGGAGAATACAGAACCCCGGCCCAATCGGGAATGGACCTTGACGGGGATGCCCAACAGGCGTGCCAGCCGGCGGACGATGGCAAGCCCCAAACCCAGCCCGTGGGCGCGGTCGCGCTGGGGGTTTTCCAACTGGTGGAATTCCTCGAAAATATCCGCGAGCTGATTGTCGGGAATGCCGAACCCGGTGTCCCAGATCTGCACGACGGCGCGGCCGTCGCGGCGGCGCACCGCCGCCAGGATGCCGCCGCGACGGGTGTAGTTGACGGCGTTGGACAACAGGTTGCGGATGATGCGCGCCACCAGCAGCGGGTCGCTGTCCACCTCCAGGTCGGGGCCGCGCACGTGAAAGCGCAGGCCCTTGGCTTCAGCCTCGGGTCGGCATTCCGCGGCCAGTTCGTGCAGCAGGGCGCCCAGGTGGAAACGGGCCGGCCGCGCCTGCACCGTACCGGCGTCCAGGGTCGAGATGTCGAGCAGGGCGTTGAGCAATTGCTCGCCGGAATTGAGCGCGCGTTCGAGCATGTCCGACGCCCGCCGCGCCGCCGGGGCCACCGCGTGGTCGGCCAGGACGGAATGAAAGAAGCGCATGGCCTGGAACGGCTGGCGCAGATCGTGGCTGGCGGCGGCGAGAAAGCGCGACTTGGCCGCCACCGCCTGGCGGGCGGCGGCGCGGACCTCGTCATCGGCCAGGCGGGGGCCATCCACCCAGACCATCACCGCCTCGATGCCGCCGGAACCGGCCACGGGGGCGAAATGCAGCCGCATCATGCCGTCCACGGCGGGGCCGGCCTCCAATTCCATCTCGTCCGGAACACCCGTGCTCGCCACCCGCTGCGCGGCCGCGGACACGCGCGGCCAGTCGCCGCGATTCTCCAGCGGCGCGGCGGAAAGGTGGCCATAGGCCGAACTGGCCGCCACGGGCGAAAGCTGGGGCAGCGCAAGCACCAGGCATGGGGTTTTGGAACCCCGGCACAGATCGGCGGCCGCCTCGGCGGCCTCGCCATGATGAGAGGACAAGGTCGTCATGGGCATGAGATAGCGACGACCGCCGAGCGGCGTAACCCATTGGCGAGGACTTTCGCCCTTTGCGTCCCCGCCCTGACCTGACGGGACATCACCCCTCCAACCGCCGCCGCCGCAGCAGGGCGCCGAGCTTGACCCGGAGGAGAGAGATCTCTTGCGACTTCCGCAGGAACAGGTCCGCCCCCGCCTCCAGGCTGCGGATCAGATCGTCGCGGCCCTCGCGGCTGGACAGCACCGCCAGTACGTAGTCACCCTTACCTCGACGGCGGAGGCCGGCGGCGTCGGCACACAGCGCGGCGCCATCCTGGCCGGGCAGCACCAGATCGACCAGGACACCGTCCCATCCGCCGTCCTCCAGGTGCCGCCGGGCCTCGTCCGCGCCGCCGCACACGGTGACCTGGGCGCCCATCCGGGACAGGTTCTGGCGCAGGTACTCGCGATAGGTGACGCTGTCATCCACCAGCAGAAGACGCGCCCCCACCAGGGCCGCCGCCAATGCCTCCGATTCGCCGGACGGCACCGCCAGGGCGGCGGACAGCCGGGCGCGCAAGGCCGCCCAATCCTCGGCATCCCCAAGTTCCAGCAGCGGCACGCCGGGGGCCTCGGCGCGGGCGCGGGGCGCCAGCCCCCGGGTCGCCACCACCAACCGCACATCCGCCACCGAGCCACCCGGCGGGACCACTTCGGCCCCTTCGGCCTCCAGCATCAGACGCAGGCGCAAGGCGGCCGTTTCCGACGCCACCGCCACCAGCACCCGCGGCCGCGCGTTCATGCCCCACCTCCCGGCCGGGCGGCCACCAATTGGCTGAGACGAAGGGCGATGGCGTCCACCGGCAGCACCTCGACCGCCGCGCCCAGCGCCACGGCGGCGCCGGGCATGCCCCAGATGACCGCGGTCGAGCGGTCCTCGGCGATGGTGTGGCCGCCGGCCTGCCGCAAATCGGCCAAGCCGCGGGCGCCGTCCTCGCCCATGCCGGTGAGCAGGACACCCACCGCGGTGTCGCCATGGTGATGGGCAAGGCTGTCGAACAATACGTCGCCGGAGGGCCGCAACCCCTGGACGGGCGGGCCGTCGCGCAGGACCAGCACGCCCTCGACCACTGTCAGATGGCTGTCGCCGGGGGCGACATAGACCCGGCCGGGGCAGGCGGGCTGGCCGTCGGCGGCCAGACTGACCGGCAACGCCGAGACGGTGCCCAGCCAGTGGGTGAACCCGCCCATGAACTGCGCCCCCATGTGCTGGACCACCGCCACCGGGGCGCCGAAACCGGGCGGCAGGTTGCCGAGGATGCGCGCAATCGCCCCCGGACCGCCGGTGGAGGCCACCAGCCCCACCATCCGCACCGCCGCCGGCAGGTGCGTGACCGGCGGCGGCACGCCGTGGCGGGTGGGGCGCTGGCGCACCACCCGGACCTCGCTCATGATCACCAGTTGGGTGCACAATTGGGCGGCCATGCCCTCGTAATCCGCCATCCTCACTCCCGCCGGCTTGGACACCACGCTGAGCGCCCCGGCGCGCAGCGCATTCATGGAAATGTCAAGCGAGGCATCGTCCACGTTGGAGGCCACCACGACGATGGGAACGGGATGTTCGCGCATGATCCAGCGCGTGGCCTCGAACCCGTTCATCTGCGGCAGCCTGATATCCATGGTCACCACGTCCGGCCCCAACAGGCGGATCAGGCGCACCGCCTGGGCCGCGTTGTCGGCCACCCCCACCACCCGCAGCCGGGGGTCGCTGTCGATGACGTGGGTCAGCAATTGCTGGACCACCGGCGAGTCCTCGACGACCAGGACCTTGATGGGATTGCCGATCATGACGTCAGCTCCCGCAACAGGGACAGGAAGGCGCTCTGGTCGAACCCGGTCTTGCCCAAAAGCGCCGCCGCCCCCAGCTCCTGCGCGCGGAAACGCTCGGCCCCGCCCGCGCGCGACGACACCAGCACCACCGGCACCTCGGCCAGACGGCGATCGGCGCGCATGGCGCCCAGCAAGGCGAAACCGTCCAGCCCGGGCATCTCGATGTCGCTGACCACCGCGTCGGGCACCATTCCGTCCGACGCCGCGCGGTACAGGCGGTCCAGGGCGTCGCGGCCGTCCACCGCCACCTCGACGGCAAAGCCGGCGCCCTCCAGCAGGTCGCGTTCGAGCGCGCGGATGGTGGGGGAATCGTCCACCACCAGCACGCGCCGGAGCGGCACCGGCGCCGGCGCCCACGGCGCCTCCGTCCCCTGCCGCGCCGCCAGCGCCACAGGGGAGAGAACCAGTGCCAGCCGCTCGCGTTCCAGCGTCACCGTGCCGGCGAAGCGATCATCCGCCGCCATCATCGTGTCCAGCGGCGTGATGGGCAGGTCGCGCACGTCCACCATGCGATCCACCACCAGGGCCACCGCGCGCACGGCCGTCCGCGCCAGGGCGGCGCACAGGCCGTGCGGGGCCTGGGGCGCGCCGGGCAGCCCCAGCACGCCCCCCAGGTCCAGCACCGCATACTCGACGCCATCCACCACCGCCGTCATTCCCGCCGCCCCCCGCACCAACTGAGGCCCGTCCAGCAGCGTCAAGCGATGGGTGGGCGGCACCGGCAAGGCGAAGGTCTGGCCGCGCGCCTCGACCAGCAACACGCGCTGGGCCTGGATGGTGATGGGCGCCGACAGGGTGACGCGCGTCCCCTTGCCGGGCTGCGAGGACAGCTCCACCCTGCCCTGCAAGCGCTCCACCAGCCGCTGGACGATGGCCATCCCCATGCCCCGCCCGGCGGTCACGTCCAGGGTTCCGGCGGTGGACAGGCCGGGCAGAAAGGCCAGCCGCGCCACGTCCCCGGCCTCGACGGCGGCGGCCTGATCGGCATCCAGCAGCCCGCGCGCCGCCGCCTCGCGCACCAGGCGGTCCATCGCCAGACCGGCGCCGTCGTCGCTGACCTGAACCTCCAGGCGTCCGCGGTCGACGGCGGCCGACAGCATGACCCGGCCGGCTACCGCCTTGCCGGCGGCGCGGCGGCGTTCGGGGGTTTCGATCCCGTGGGCGACGGCGTTGCGCAACAGGTGCATGACCGCCTCGCCCATCACCGCCAGGACGTCGCGGTCGGCCCGCGTTTCCAGCCCTTCGGCGCGGAATTGCACGTCCTTGCCCTGCTCGGCCGCCAGGGCGCGCAGCATGGGGCCGAACCCGCCCAGCACCTCCTCTGCCGCCACCATGCGCAGGCCGGCCACGTCGTCGGCCAACCTTTTGGCAAGGCGCGACAGCGCCCACTCGCGCTCCTCCAACTCATCCAGCAGCTCGACCAGGACATCGGCCGCCGCCCGCCCCCTCAGGCGCGCGGCGGCGGCGGTGACGCGCAGCCGGTCCAATTCGGTGGCCAACCGGGTGCTACAGGCCGCCAGCCTGTCCACCGAAGCCGTTTCCACCCGCAGGGTCGAGGCCAGCGCAGGCGCCGCCTCGGGTGCCGCCCCCGCCCCGTCCCGCAGCGCCGCCGCCGACAGATCCTCGATGGCATCCACCGCCCGGCGCGCCCGATGCAGGCTGTCCTCGTCGGGCATGGCCTTGCCCTGCCACCATTCCTCCAACTGGGTTTCCAGCCCGTGCGCCAGTTCCACCACCGCCGGCAGGTCCACCGCCCGCGCCGCGCCCTTCAGCGAATGGGCATGGCGGTACGCCTCCTCGAGGTCGGCGACGGCGCCCCGGTCCAGCGTCATCCGCAGGGCCGCCAGATGATCGCGGTGTTCGCCGGCATACACGGCCAGCAGACGGTCTTGCAGCGTTTGGGTCATAGGCGATAGTTCCTCACCGCATCCACCAGCGCCTCGGACAACCCGTTGAGGTTGGCGGCGGCACCTTCCAGTTCGCGCGTACTGAGCGAGGTCTGGCTGGCCGCCTGGCGCACGCTGGACAGCGCCTGCATCACCTGCTCCAGCCCGATCTGATGCTGGTTGGTGGCGGCGACGATCTGCTGGAACGCCAGCACGCTTTCCTGAATGGAGCCGGCCATGTTGCGGATGGTGCGGTCGGTGGATTCCGTGCGGGTGCGCCCGGCCTCGACCCGCTTGGCCGCTTCCTCGGCCAGCATGACCGCCCCGGTGATGCCCTGCTGAATTTCCCCCAGGTTTCCACGCACGCGCTCGGTCGCCTCGCGCGCCTGGTCCGCCAGCCGCTTGATCTCGCCGGCGACCACCGAGAATGTGCGGCCGTGCTCGCCGGCGGCGGCGGCCTCGATCGAGGCGTTGAGCGCCAGCAGGTGCGACCGCTCGGCAATGGTGGTCACCGTCAGGATGATCTCGCCGATGGCCTGGGTGCGCGCCGACAGCCGCATGATGGTGGCGGCCACGCTTTCCACCTGGTCGCGAATGGCGTCCATGGCCTGACCGGTGGCGGCCACCGCGCGCAGCCCCTCCTCGGACAGGGCGACCGCGCCTTGGGCGTTGCGCTCCACCTCTTGCGAGCGGCGGGTGATCTGGGCGCCGGACTGGGTGATCTGGGTCAGTGTCGCGGTGGTTTCCTCGATGGCCGACAATTGCTCGGCCGAGGCGGCGGATTGTTCCTGGGCCGAGGCGCGGATCTGCGCGATGGCGGCGTTCACGTTCTCGGCCGCCGACCGCGTCCGGGTCGCCACCTGGCGCAGCGATTGCCGCATGGCGTTCAACTGCCCGCCCATGCGCGCCAGCTCGCCCGCCCCTTCCACCGGCAGCGACACGCTCAGATCGCCCTGCCCCACCGTCTGCACGAACCCCATGAAGCGCCGCAGCGCGCCGCCGATCGAACCGCCGATCAGCATGGCCGCCGCCGTGGCCGCCAGCACCATCAGCACGATGGCGGCAAAGGCGGTGCGGATGGATTGGCGAAGGGTGTCCTGCACGTTCAGGCGGGCCGCCTCGGCCAGTTGCTGGATCAGCGTCTCGATCTGTCCCTGGTGCGCGTCCAATGCCCGGTATTCGGCCTGGGTCGAGGACAGCACGTGCGCCGCCTCCACCGCCTGCCCCTGATCCACCAGCCGGAAGATGTTTTCGGCCTTGGTCTGGATGCTCCGCTCCAGCGTCACCATTTCCTCGGCGCTGCTGGCCATGGCCGCCCACGGTCCGTTGCGTTCCAGCGAGGTCTGGGGGTCCTTGGCGCGCATGTGGGCCAGACGGGCCAGTTCCTGCATGACCGCCACCAGCTTGTCGGTGACGCGCATGTATTCGGCCTGGGTCACCAGCTCGGTTGGACGCTCGCCGGTGGCCCCCCGGATCACCGCCAATTCGCGCATCGCCCGCAGCCTGGCGCGGCCGTGGACGATCTCCATCACCAGTTGGTAGGCCTGGAAATCGCGCTGGGTGACGCGCTCCAGATAGTCCATGGATGTCCTGAAGGTGGTCAACTGGAACAGCGCCAGCCCCAGGGACAGCATCAGCACGATGCCGAACCCCAGCGCCAGCCGCACGGCGATCGACATCCTCATGTCCGGTCTCCGCCGCCGAACGCGGCAGCCAGCCGCATGACGTCGATCAGCACGCTGCCGTCCGCCAGCACCTGCCCGCCGGGCGCCGCCGGCGGCAGATGGCGGATGGCGTCGGCGCGTTCCACCGCCAGGGCCAGGGCGTGGTCGCGCAACAGCACGGCATGGCCCGGCCGCCCGGCGGCGCGGCGCGGCGCCCCGGTCAGGTGCGCGTCCGCATCCACCAACAGGCAGCGGCACCCCGCCAGCAGCACCAGCCCCAGCGCGGGGGCCGGCTGATCGGGCAGCGGCAGGGGGTGCAGGTTTTCCAGCGCCTCCACCCGGCGCACCGCTTCAAGCGGCAATGCCCATTGCCCGGCGGTGCCCCGCAGCACCAGCAGGGCCAGCATCTCGCCGGCGCGCGGCGGGTCGGGCACCGCCGCCAGTTCGCGGGCGCGCTCGGCCAGGATGGCCTGGTGGAGCGGCCCTTCGCCGGCGAGGGCGCGGACGAGCTCCTCGGCGGCCCTCATCGCGTCATCCGGCGATAGAGGGTGCAGTCGGTCAGCACCTGGGGGGTGAAGAACTCCTCGACCGCCGGCCCGACCTCGGCATGCCCGACCAGCAGCCAGCCGCCCACCGCCAGGCTGGAGCGCAGCGACGCCAGCACCCGCACCCGCGTGGCATCGTCGAAATACATCAGCACGTTGCGGCACAGCACCAGGTCCAGGCCGGTATCGGGCGCCACCTGGGTCGCCAGATTGTGGCGGGCGAAGCGCACGCCCTGGCGATAGGCGGGCTTGAGCACCCAGCGCCTGCCCAGCACGTCGAAGCATTCGCGCCGCACCTCCTCGGGCAGGTCGCGGATGGTCCACGCGCCATAGGTGGCGGCCCGCGCCTCCATCAAGGCGGCGGTGTTGATGTCGGTGCCCAGGATGTCCACCCGCCAGCCGGCCAACTGGCGCGAGAAGTGCCGCTTGATCAGCATGGCCAGCGAATAGGGTTCGGCGCCGTTGCTGCAGCCCGCGCTCCAGATCGACAGCGACCGCCGCGACGCGGCGCGCGCCATCGCCTCGGGCAGGACGACGCGCTCCAGCGCCTCGAACTGGGCGCGAAAACGAAAGAAGAAGGTCTCGCCCACGGTGACGGCGCCGATCACCGCCTCGCTGGCCGGGCCGTGGCCGCCTTCGGACTTCAGCCGGCTGACCAGCGCGGCCGCGTCGTCGCCGCGATGCCCCAGCAAGGGCGCCAGGCGGTCGGCCAGCAATTCGTCCTTGTCGCACCAATAGCCAAGCCCGGTCAGCGCCACCACCGCGTCGCGCAGCGGGACGAAGGCGGGATCGCGGCGCAAGCGTTCGCCCCTAGCCATGGTCAACGGCAAACTCCTCCCATCGCTGTTCCGCCCGCGCGGCGAAGGCCGCCAACGCCTGCAATTCGCGGCGACGCAGCAGGCGCTCGGGGGCCAGCACCGCCGCCATGCCGTCGGCGGTGCCGGGCACCGGGACCAGCCCGGACACGCAATCGTCCAGCGCGGTGTCGGCGGGCACGGGCAGCAGCTCGTCCATGGCGACCACCGACAGCGCCCGCTCCGCCAGCAAGGCCCAGCCGCCCAGCCCGGCCGCCAGCACCAGGACCGAGCGGAACAGCCCGGGCTGGGGCGGCGGCAGGCCGAGCAGCACGTCGGGACGCACCACCGGCACGACGCGGCCACGCAACACGAACAGCCCGGCCACCACCGGCGGCATGGCCGGCGGCACGGCCAGTGCCGGCTCGGGCACGATTTCGGCCACGCCCTGGGCGGGCAACGCCAGGGTGCGCCCCGAGACGGCGAACACCACCAGCAGACGGGAGAGGGCGATCACGGACTTCTTCCAGAGGCGCCACGGCGCGAGATCACATGCCGCCAACAGCCTCGTCCCCGCCTTGTTCCCCATGGGGCGGCGGGCAACGCCCAGCCGCCCCATGGCTGAAGACCAGCCATGCGCACATGCCCTGGAAACAATCGGGGTGGGTGGGCATATCATAAGGAGTGCCGGCCACCATCCGAAGGAGGATGATCATGCGCCGTCTGTTCCTGTCCGCCACCGCCGCGATGATCGTCCTGGCCGCCGCCTTGCCGGCGCGCGCGGGCGATGACACCCCTTATGCCCCCAACTTCGCCATCGCCCTCAAGGGCGGCGTCATGACCTCCGAGGTCTCGGGCGTGGATGCCGCCCCGGCCTATGGCGTCGAGCTGTCGGTGGACGACCCGCTGATCCAGCCGATCATCGGCAAGGTCCGTCACATGGCCTCGTTCAACCACATGGACCATGACGGGCTGGAGCTGAACACGCTGGAATGGAACGCCCATTGGGTGTTCCAGACCCACCGCGACTTCTGGCTGGGGGCGGGGCCGGGTATCGGCTATGTCTGGGCCGACGGCCGCGACCGCGACGACAGCCCGGCCGCCCAGTTCGGCATGTCGGCCACCTACGTCCAGGGTCATGCGCTGATCGGCCTGGAAAGCCGCTATCAGTGGACGGCGGGCGATTCGGCCGACAACTGGCTGACCATGGTAAAGGTCGGCTATCAGCTCTAAAACCCGACCACGGCGCTGCGGATTTAGCCAATTCCGCAGCGCTTGATCGGCGTCAATAAACCAAGCGAATTACTCGGTTATTCTCCCCCTCCAATCGAGCAAGGAGAATGCCATGCGCAAGACCGAGACCTATCGCCAGCACCACCAGGAACTGCGTGCCATCGCCGCCCGCATCGAGATCCTGCTGGACCCCGTCGCCATCGCCGCCGATCCCAACGCGGTCGCGACGGTGGTGCGTGAACTGTTCGGCAAGTTTTCGGTCCACCTGGCCATCGAGGACAACAGCCTGTATCCGCGCGCCAAGGCGCTGGCCGACGAACGCCTGCGCACCGTCGCCATCCAGTTCGAGACGGAAATGGGCAATCTGGGCAAGCGGTTCGACGCCTATCGCCGCACCTGGCCCGGCCCGCTGGCCATCGCCCGCGATCCGGCGCTGTTCGCCCAGGAGACCCGCGCCGTCCTGACCGCGCTCAAGGAACGGGTCGCGCGCGAGGAAAGCCAGCTTTACGACCTGATCGACGCCGCCTGAGCGTCAGGCGCGCCCAACGCCTTGCGCCTTTTCGGCGTCCTCGGCGGCCAGTTCCTCCTGCTCCATCCGCCGCCCCCCGGCAAGCAGGAAGACCAGGCCGCCGGGAAGGGCGGTCAGCATGGTGACGATGCCGAACATGATGGACAGCACCAGGGCCGAGGATTCGGACACGCCCACGAAGGCGAAGGCGGTGACCATGGCGGTTTCGCGCACGCCCCAGCCGGCGATGGAAATGGGCAGCGTCATGATCAGGATCACCGGCGGCACCAGCACCAGACAGTCCAGCACGTGGACGTCCAGGCCCAGCCCGACCGCGAGCACATAGGCCACCAGCGACAGGTTGGCGTGGCCGAAAAGCGCAATCACAACGGTGCCCAGGCTGTAGCCGGGATGGAAGAACAGCTTGCGGGTGTCGGCCGCCAGCACCGCCAGGCCGCGCACCAGCCGCCAGCGATGCAGGCTGTCGGGCAGACGGTCCAGGGCCGCCAGCGCCAGGATGCCCAGCACGCACACCGCCAGCAGCATGGGGAACACCCACGCCCCCGGCAGGTCGGGCAGGCGCAGCATCAGCACCGGCTGCGTCAGGCACACCAGCAGCACCAGGGCGAACACCGTCACCGCGCGCTCCAGCGCCACCGAATTGACGGCGGTGGCCAGCGTCAGCCCGTTGCGGCGGGCGAACCACATGCGCACGGCGTCGCCGCCCACCGCCCCGGGCAGCACGATCGAGAAGAAGACGCCGATATAGTAAACCGCCAGCGTCTGGAGCCAGTGGAACGGCGCCGACAAGGCCCGCAGCACCAGTGCCCAGCGCACCGCGCCCAGGCCGATCTGCAACGTCATCAGCAGCACCGAGAGCGCCAGCATGCCGCCGTCGATGGTCTTGGCCTGCTGCCACGCGGCGGCCGGATCGACCTTGGACAGAACCCAGGCAATCAGGCCGAACGACACGCCGCCCTTGAGCAGCCAGGGCAACCAACGCTTGATCATCGAGCAGAACCGGACGCGGCTTGAACAGGCCGTCTGCTTAGCACAAACCGATCAAACCGGATAGGTCAGAGGCCGGCCGCGCGCAACCGCACCGGCTGCCGCCTGCGTCCCCAGGTGCCGGGCCGGGCCTCGAACACGCCGGCCAGGCGGGTGCCGCAATCGGGACAGCAGCCGTCGGGCGTAAGCCGCCACGCGGTCAGTTCATGCCAGTCGCGGCCGATGAGAAGGCCCCCGCAGCCGCGGCACCAGGTTGCCCCGCCGTTCGCGTCGTGGACGTTGCCCGTGTAAACGTGCCTGATCCCCGTCGCCTGTGCGATGGACCGGGCGCGCGACAGTGTCGAGGATGCCGTGGGGGGCAAGTCGCGCATCTTCCAGTCGGGGTGGAAAGCTGTGAAATGTAACGGCACGTCGGGGCCGAGCGACCTTGCCACCCACCGGCTGAGCGCGTCGATCTCGCCGTCTGAGTCGTTCTCGCCGGGAATGAGCAGCGTGGTGATTTCGAACCATACCGGGGTTTCGTCCTTCAGATATTTGAGGGTGTCGAGCACGGCATCCAGGTGGCCGCCGCACAGGTTACGATAGAAGTCTTCGGTGAACGCCTTGAGGTCCACGTTGGCGGCGTCCATGTGGGCGAAGAACTCGCGCCGGGCCTCGGGCGCGACGTAGCCCGCGGTCACCGCCACCGTCTTGATACCGCGCGCGCGGCATGCCTTGGCCACGTCCACGGCGTATTCCAGAAAGATGACCGGGTCGTTGTAGGTGAAGGCCACCGACCGGCAGCCCAGGCGCAGCGCCGCCTCGGCAATGGCGTCGGGGCTGGCCTCGTCGTTCAGGCGGTCGATCTCGCGCGCCTTGGAAATGTCCCAATTCTGGCAGAACTTGCAGGTCAGGTTGCAGCCGGCGGTGCCGAACGACAGGACCGGCGTGCCGGGCAGGAAATGGTTGAGCGGCTTCTTCTCGATCGGATCGATGCAAAAGCCCGAGGACCGGCCGTAGGTGGTCAGCACGATCCGGTCGCCGTCCCGCGCCCGCACGAAGCAAAGGCCCCGCTGGCCCTCGTTCAGCTTGCAGAAGCGGGGGCAGACGTCGCACTGGATGCGGCCGTCGTCCAGCCGATGCCAGTACCGTCCCGGAAAATGCGTCCCCAGAACCTCATCCATGAGGGAAAGGTACGCCCTCCCTCTGCCCCCTTCAATGACGGCATGGCAGCCCCTACTCCCTCGAAGGTCTCTACCCCGTTGGGGCTTTACAGGGGGCGCGGCGGGGCGCCTAACTAGACGGAAAGAACGGGAGACAGCGCCATGACCATGCTTCGCCCGGCAGCCGTGGCCGGCATGTTCTATCCGGCCGATGCCGCCGAATTGTCGCGCCAGATCGACGATTTCCTGGCCCAGGCCCCCAGGCCCGCCCCCGGCGCGCCGGTGCCCAAGGCGCTGATCGCCCCCCATGCGGGGTATGTCTATTCCGGCCCGGTGGCCGCCCATGCCTATGCCCTGGTGGCGCCCGCGCGCGGCCGCATCAGCCGGGTGGTGCTGATGGGGCCAAGCCACCGCGTGGCCTTTCGCGGCATCGCCACCAGCGGCGCCGACGCCTGGGCGACACCGCTGGGCACCGTCGCCATCGACCGCGCCGCGGTGGACAGGCTGGCCGCCCTGCCCATGGTCGGCACGCTGGACAAGGCGCACGCCGCCGAGCATTCGCTGGAGGTGCATCTGCCCTTCCTGCAGGCGACCCTGGGCGACTTCCAACTGGTGCCGCTGGTGGCCGGCGAGACCCCGCACGATGTGGTGGCCGCCGTGCTGGAGGAGGTCTGGGGCGGGCCGGAAACCCTGGTGGTCGTCTCGACCGACCTCTCGCACTATCTGGATTACGAGAGTTGCCGCGCCACCGACGATGCCACCCGGACCGCCGTCGAGCGTCTGGACCCGGCCGCCATCGGCAGCGCCCAGGCGTGCGGCCGGGTGCCGGTGGGGGGATTGCTGCTGGCGGCACAGCGCAAGGGAATGGACATCCGCACGCTGGACATCCGCAATTCGGGCGACACCGCCGGTCCAAGGGACCGGGTGGTGGGCTATGGCGCCTGGGCGCTGTATGAACCCGAGGACCGTTGGGAGGAGTTGGGTCCGCGCCTGCTGCAACTGGCCTGGGCCGCGATCCGCGCCCGCCTGGCGGGCGGCACGGTGGCGCCGCCCAGCGAACCGGCGGCCTTTAGGCGGCCCGGCGCCTGCTTCGTAACCCTGAAGCGCGACGGCCGGCTGCGCGGCTGCATCGGTTCGCCGCAGGCATGGCGGCCGCTCGGCCAGGACGTGGTGGACAACGCGGCCAGGGCGGCGTTCGAGGATCCGCGCTTCGCCCCGTTGACCGCGCCCGAACTGGACGGGCTGACGCTGTCGGTGTCGGTGCTGACCGCCCCGGTCCCCATGCGCTTCACCGACGAGGCCGACCTGCTGCGCCAGTTGCGCCCCGGCATCGACGGCCTGATCATCGAGGATGGCGGCCGTCGCGCCCTGTTCCTGCCCGCCGTGTGGGAGCAATTGCCCGACCCCGCCCAGTTCCTGGCCCATCTCAAGACCAAGGCCGGCATGCGGATCGATCACTGGTCGCCCCAGTTCAAGGCCAGCCGCTTCCAGGCGGTCGAGGCGAAGTAGACGGCGGCGCGGTCGGGCGGCTAGAGTGGCCGCCCGTTTCCGTCGAAGGCCCCGCCATGCCGCTTGACCCCGCCGCCCTGTTGCCCGAACTGGATCGTCTGGCCCGTGTGGCCGGCGCCGCCATCATGCAGGTCTACGCCACCGATTTCGCGGTCGCGCGCAAGGACGATGCCTCGCCGGTGACCGAGGCGGACCAGAAGGCCGAGGCCCTGATCCTGCCCGGCCTGCGGGCGCTGACCCCGCAAATCCCCGTGGTGGCCGAGGAAGAAGCCGCCGCCGGCCGCATCCCCCGGGTGGGCGACACCTTCTGGCTGGTGGACCCGCTGGACGGCACCAAGGAATTCATCAAGAAGAACGGCGAATTCACCGTCAATATCGGCCTGATCGCCGCCGGCCGGCCGGTGGCCGGCGTGGTCTTCGCCCCGGCGCTG
Source organism: Pseudomonadota bacterium (assembly GCA_023426365.1). Lineage (GTDB taxonomy): Bacteria > Pseudomonadota > Alphaproteobacteria > Rhodospirillales > Magnetospirillaceae > Magnetospirillum. Next base: position 14,721 of record JAFAAW010000140.1, on the reverse strand, counting down.
GGGGTGATGTGGGCCGGTGCGGGCGACCGCGCCTGGCGCGAGGACGCCGGCGGACGCACCGCCATCGCCTGCCGCAAGGCGCCGGCACGCGGCGCCGTGGTGCTGGATTCGCGCTCGCACCGGGCGCCCGAGCGGCTGACCCGGTTCCTGGCCGACCTGCCCGACGCCCAGTTGCACAATGCCGGCTCCAGCCTGAAATTCTGCAAGGTGGCCGATGCGTCCGCCGATTTCTATCCGCGCTTCGGTCCGACCAGCGAATGGGACACCGCCGCCGGCCATGCCGTGCTGGCCGCCGCCGGCGGCGAGGTGGTGACCTGGGACGGCCAGCCGCTGGCCTATGGCAAGCCGAATTTCCTGAACACCGATTTTCTGGCCCGTGCGCGGGTCTGACATTATCTTTTGGCCATGATCACACTACCTGCCGCCGCCCGCATCGAAGACGCCACCCCCGCCGCCATCGCCGAGGGCGGCAGCCTGCTGCGCGACGGCCGGCTGGTGGCGTTTCCCACCGAAACCGTCTACGGCCTGGGGGCGGACGCCACCAACGACCGCGCCGTCGCGGCCATCTTCGAGGCCAAGGGGCGGCCCAGCTTCAACCCGCTGATCGTGCATGTGGCCGCGCCCGCCGATGTGGAAGCGCTGGTCACGGTGGACGACCGCGCCCGCGCGGTGATCGCGCGCTTCTGGCCCGGCCCGCTGACGCTGGTGCTGCCGCGCCGGGCGGATTCTCCGGTTTCCCTGCTGGCTTCGGCCGGGCTGGACACCATCGCCGTGCGGCTGCCCGACCATGCGGTGGCGCGCGCGGTGATCGCGGCGTCGGGCCGCCCCATCGCCGCGCCCAGCGCCAACCGCTCGGGCGCGGTCAGCCCGACGCTGGCCCAGCACGTGGCGGAATCGCTGGGCGCCCGCGTCGGCCTGATCCTGGATGGCGGGCCGTGCCGGGTGGGGGTGGAATCCACCGTGCTGGACCTGTCGGGCGCCGACCCGGCGCTGCTGCGCCCCGGCGGCGTCCCGGTCGAGGCGCTGGAGGCCGCGCTGGGCCTGCGCCTGGTGCGTCCCACCGATCATGCCGACGCGCCCAAAAGCCCCGGCATGCTGGAAAGCCATTACGCCCCCGGCCTGCCGGTGCGCCTGAACGCCAAGGCCGCCCTGACGGGCGAGGCGATGCTGGGCCTGGGAGCCATGCCCTGCACCTTGAACCTGTCGCCCTCCGGCGATCTGGAGGAAGCGGCGGCCAACCTGTTCGCCATGCTGCGCGCGCTGGACCGGCCCGACTTCGCCGCCATCGCCGTGGCCCCCATTCCCGACACCGGACTGGGCCTGGCCATCAACGACCGCCTGAAACGGGCGGCAGCCCCCAGGAAACCCGCATGACCACCGATTTCGCCGCCCTGGTCGGCGCTTCCAACGTGCTGACGGGCGTCGACATGGCGCCCTATCTGACCGAGGGGCGCGGCCTGTATCAGGGGACGGCGCGGGCGGTGGTGCGCCCGGGGTCCACCGCCGAGGTGGCCGCCGTGGTGCGCGCCTGTGCCCAGGCCGGCATCGCCATGGTGCCGCAGGGCGGCAATACCGGGTTGTGCGGCGGCGGCGTGCCGGAAAACGGTGCGGTGGTGATCTCGACCGAGCGACTGACCCGCGTGCGCGACGTGGACGCCACCAATTTCACCATGGTCGCCGAAGCCGGCTGCGTGCTGTCCACCCTGCATTCCGTGGCCGAGGAGCATGATTGCCTGTTCCCGCTTTCGCTGGGCGCCGAGGGGTCGTGCCGCATTGGCGGCAATGTTTCCACGAATGCCGGCGGCGTCAACGTGCTGCGCTACGGCAACACCCGCGATCTGGTGCTGGGGCTGGAGGTGGTGTTGGCCGACGGCCGGGTGTGGGACGGCCTGCGGTGTTTGCGCAAGGACAACACCGGTTACGACCTGAAACACCTGTTCATCGGCGCCGAGGGCACGCTGGGCATCGTCACCGCCTGCGCGCTGAAACTGTTTCCCCGGCCACGCGAGATGGCGACCGCCATGATCGCGCTGCCAGAACCGGCCGCCGCCCTGGGCATCCTGGCCGCCGCCCGCGCCGCTTCGGGCGACGCGGTCACCGCCTGCGAACTGATCCCCAGGATCGGCGTCGATCTGTGCCTGAGCCACGTTGCCGGCACCCGCGACCCCTTCGGCGCCCCCCATCCTTGGCTGCTGCTGCTGGAATTGTCGTCGTCGCGCCCGGGCGGCCTGCGCGAGGCGCTGGAAGGCGTGCTGGAACGGGCGCTGGAAGACGGCCTGGCGCTGGATGCGGTGCTGGCCGAATCGGGCGAGCAGCGCAAGGCGCTGTGGCGCATCCGCGAGGGCATCCCCGAGGCGCAGAAGCGCGAGGGCGGCTCCATCAAGCATGACGTGGCGGTGCCCACCTCGCGCGTGCCGGAAATGCTGGACCGCTGCACCCGGGCGGTCGAGGCCGCCATGCCGGACGTGCGCGTGGTCGCCTTCGGCCATCTGGGCGACGGCAACGTCCACTTCAACCTGACCCAGCCCAGGGGGGGCGACAAATCCGCCTTCCTGGCCCAGTGGGAACGCATGAACCTGATCGTCCACGACATCGTCGCCGACATGGGCGGCAGCGTGTCCGCCGAACACGGCATTGGCCGGCTGAAGATCGCCGAGATGGCGCGCTACAAATCGGCGGTGGAGCTGGAGATGATGCGCCGCGTCAAGGATGCGCTGGACCCGCTTGGCCTGATGAACCCGGGCAAGGTTCTGCCCTGACCCGCGGCCCCGCTTTCATCCGTCCCTACCCAATGTCATAGTCATCGGGTGGCAAAGGGGGGATGAGGATGAAACCGCCGCAATGGACGGCCGGCCTGAGCGTCGGGCATGCGCTGCTGGACGAGCACCACCAGACGCTGTTCGACTTGCTGGGCGAGTTGGACGACGGGATCGAGCTTGGCCGGGACGAGCACTGGGCGCAGGGGTTGAAGGCCCGGCTGCTCGACTATATCAGCTATCATTTCCGCGAGGAGGAAGCGGCGCTGGAGGCGGTGGATTACCCTTTCCTGCAATTCCATCGCGCTTCGCACCAGGCCATATCCATGCGTATGCACGCCTTGCTGGACGGCCTGGGAACGCGGCCCCTGCCCCAGGTGCTGGGCGAGGTCAGGACCTTCCTGTCCGACTGGCTGGCCCACCACATCGAAATCGAGGATTTCGAATACAAACCCTATCTGGGCGCGGCCGGCTGAACGCACCGCGCCCCGGACGCCGGTCCCCCACCCCCCAGGCTGCCGCATGGGGCCATGCGCACGCATGCCCTTGACGCGTGTGGGGCGACGTCGTTTTCTGGCGAACCAACGATAACGAGGAGCGTTTCCATGCCGACCTTCGCCGCCCCCGTCCGCGACATGACCTTTGTCATCGAGCACCTGGCCGGGTTGAACGAAATCACCCAACTGCCCGGTTTCGAGGAAGCCACCGGCGATCTGGTGGCGGCGGTTCTGGAGGAGGCCGCGAAGTTCGGCGGCGAGGTGCTGGCCCCGCTCAACCCGGTGGGCGACCACGAGGGCTGCCGCCTGGAAAACGGCCGGGTGGTGACGCCCAAGGGCTTCGCCGAAGCCTATCGCCAGTTCGTGGAAGGCGGCTGGAACGCCGTGCCGTTCGAGCCGGAATGGGGCGGTCAGGGACTGCCCCAGGTGGTCGCCACCGCCGTGCAGGAAATCTGGCACGCCGCCAACATGAGCTTCGCGCTGACCCCCATGTTGACGCAAGGCGCGGTCGAGGCGCTGTCGGTGCACGGCTCGAACGAGCTCAAGCAGACCTATCTGGCCAAGCTGGTCAGCGGCGAGTGGACCGGCACCATGAACCTGACCGAGCCGTCGGCCGGTTCGGACGTGGGCGCCCTGCGCGCCAAGGCGGTCAAGCAGGCCGACGGCACCTACCGCATCACCGGCCAGAAGATCTTCATCACCTCGGGTGATCACGAGATGGCCGAGAACATCGTCCATCTGGTCCTGGCCCGCCTGCCCGACGCGCCGCCCGGCGTCAAGGGCATCTCGCTGTTCGTGGTGCCCAAGTACCTGGTCAACCCCGATGGGTCCTTGGGCAAGCGCAACGACGTCGCCTGCATCAAGCTGGAAGAAAAGCTGGGCATTCACGGCAGCCCCACCTGCGTGATGGCCTTCGGCGAGAGCGAAGGCGCCATCGGCTGGCTGGTGGGCGAGGAAAACAAGGGCCTGGCCCTGATGTTCACCATGATGAACAACGCCCGCCTGTCGGTCGGCCTGGAGGGCGTCGCCCAGTGCGAGCGCGCCACCCAAAAGGCGGTGGCCTATGCCAAGGAGCGCGTGCAGGGCGGCGGCCCGATCATCATCCATGCGGACGTGCGCCGCATGCTGCTGACCAGCAAGGCGCTGACCGAGGCCACCCGCGCGCTGGCCTATTACGCAGCCAGCCTGCTCGACCTCGCCCGCCATCACCCCGACGCCGCCAAGCGCGCCGAGGCCCAGGCCCTGGTGGATCTGCTGATCCCGGTGGTCAAGGCGTGGAGCACCGATACCGGCCTCGCCGTCACCTCGACCGCCATCCAGGTGTTCGGCGGCATGGGCTTCGTCGAGGAAACCGGCGTGGCCCAGCACATGCGCGACGCCCGCATCGCCCAGATCTATGAAGGCACCAACGGCATCCAGGCCATGGACCTGGCCGGCCGCAAGGTGGTGCGCGACGGCGGCCGCGCCTTCGCCCTGCTGCTGGAGCGCATCCGCGCGGTGGATTCCGAGCTTGCCGCCGCCGGCCCGGGCTGGGCGGCGCTGAAGCACCGCCTGGGCGCCGCCGCCGCCGCGTGCGAGCAGGCCGCCCAGTTCCTGCTCAAGAACCATGCCGCCGATGCCGCCCTGCTCGGTGCGGTGGCGGTGCCGTTCCTGGAACTGGTCGGCATCACCGTCGGCGGCTGGCTGATGGCCAGGGCCGGCCTCAAGGCCGAGGCCCTGCTGGCCGAAGGGGCCGATGGGTCCGATTACCTGTCCGCCAAGGTGGTGACCGCGCGCCATTTCGGCGATGCCGTGCTGACCCGTGCCGGCGCCCTGCTGGGGCAAATCGAGGCCGGATCGGGGCAAATCATGGCTTTGGATGCAGATCGCTTCTAGGTCTTGAGTCAGGCGCCGAATCCGTTTGGTTCGGCGCCTGACGCCTGTCTATAATCCCGCCGCCATGACGGGGATTACGCGTTACGTGTTGCGCCAGCTGACGGTGGGGATGGTCTTCGTCTCCGCCGCGTTGGCGTGCGTGCTGTGGCTGACCCAGTCGCTGCGCTTCGTCGAGATGATCGTCACCAAGGGCATCTCGGCCTTCACCTTCGTCCTGCTGACCCTGCTGCTGATGCCCACCTTCCTGGTGGTCATCATTCCCATCTCGCTGTTCGCCGTCGTCCTGTTCACCTACAACAAGCTGAACGCCGACCGCGAACTGGTGGTGCTGCGCGCGGCCGGCCTGTCCCATTGGGCGCTGGCGCGCCCGGGTATGGTCTTGGGCGCGGCGGTGACGCTGGTCGGCTGGCTGCTGTCGTTGTGGCTGATCCCGCTCAGCGTCGGCACCTTCCGCGAAATGCAGTGGGGCATCCGCAACGACCTCACCAGCGTGCTGTTGCAGGAAGGCGCCTTCAACAAATTCGGCGACGGCCTGACCATCTATGTGCGCACCCGCACGCCCGAGGGCGAATTGCTGGGCATCCTGGTGCACGACAAGCGCAGCCCGGAAAAGCCGGTCACCCTGATGGCGGAGCGCGGATCGCTGGTCTTCACGCCCACCGGCCCACGCGTGCTGATGGTGAACGGCAACCGCCAGCAATTGCCGCATGGCACGGGCCAGTTGTCGCTGCTGTATTTCGACAGCTACACCGTGGACCTCGCCACCGCCACCGGCGGCGAAAAGAACCGCTATCGCGATGCCCGCGAACGTAGTGTGCCGGAACTGATCGGCGCCGACGAGGGCGAGCTGGGCGCGTCCGAATACCGCCGCGCCAAGGTGGAGTTGCACCAGCGCTTCACCTCGCCGCTTTACGGACTGGGCTTCGCCGCCGTGGCCTTGGCTATTTTGCTGACCGCCGGTTTCGACCGCCGTGGCCAGACCGCCACCATCTTGAAGGCGGTGGGCGCCATGGTGGGCATGCAGGCCTTGGCCCTGGGCAGCAACAACCTGGCCACGGCCAACTTGGCGTTCGTCCCCATCATGTATATGGTCGCGGTGGCCCCCATTGCGGGCGGCTGCTGGGGCTTGCTCAAACCGTCCCGTTTACGGCGTCGCCGCGCCGTCACCGCCCCAGCCTGATCGTCGGAGGTCGAGCCAGTTGCGCGCCCGTCGCTTTTTCCTTTCAGCCGGCATCGCCGTCGGCGCCCTGACCGGGGCCATGGCGGCCAACGGCGGCGTCGCTCTGGCGGCGTCGCCGGATGTGGGCTCGTGGGGCCAGGCCTGGGGGGATGACGCGGCCGATTTGGCGCCCGCCCCCTCCGCCCCACGGCCGCGTGCCGTGGTCCCAGCGGCCGCCATGCCCGCACCTGCCGCCGCGCCGGCCCAGCCCATGCCGCGCGGCCCGTCCGCGGCCGAGATCGGCGGCTGGGGCGATGCCTGGGGCGACGAAGCGGCGCCCGCCGCTACCACCCGTCCGCAGTCCGCCCCCCCTGTCGCCAGCGCACCGACACCCGCCTCCGCTGTGCCGTCCGGCCCGTCTTCCACCGAAATTCGCGGCTGGGGCGATGCCTGGGGGCAGAGTGATTCGCCGCCGCCCGGCGGTCCCGTACGCGCGCAGCCCGTTGCGGCCGCGCCCGTCCGCCCGGCGCCCGCCCCATCGCCGGCCATCCGCGTTCAAGCCCCGTCCCCCGCGGCGGCCGCAGATGCCGTGGGCGCGATCACCGGCGCCCCCTCCTCCGGGTCCGCCGCGGGGGAAACCGAATCCCCCGTTCAGTTGACCGCCGACCAGATCGTCTACGACCGCGAGCTTGGCATCGTCACGGCCAAGGGCCGGGTCGAGATCATTCAAGCCACCCGCATGCTGGTGGCCGACCAGGTCAGCTACAACCTCAAGCAGGATCTGGTCGCCGCCAGCGGCAACGTCGCCTTGGCCGAACCCCAGGGTGAAACGCTGTTCACCAACTACATGGAACTGACCGGCGACCTCAAGGAAGGCGTTGCCCAACAGATCCGCGCGGTTCTGGCGGACAATTCGCGGATGACCGCCTCCAGCGCCCGCCGCGTCGGCGGTGACCGCACCGATTTCGAGAACGGCGCCTATACCGCGTGCGAACCCTGCCGCAACGACCCCAACCGCCGTCCCATCTGGGAAGCCAAGGCCAAGCGCATCACCCACAACCAGGCCGAAAGAACCATAGAATACCGCGACGCCTGGATGGAGGTGGGCGGCATCCCGGTTATCTACACGCCCTATCTGTCCCATCCCGACCCGACGGTGAAGCGCCAGAGCGGTTTTCTCACCCCGACGGGCGGCATTTCGTCCAACATCGGCACCAACGTCACCGTCCCGTATTTCTGGGCGATCAAGGACAACCAGGACATCACCTTCGCGCCGCGCTTCCTGTTCCCGTCCTCGACCGCCAAGCGCGCTACCGACCTGCAGGAAACCGACAACGCCCTGCGCCACGTGGTGCTGGCCGGCGAACACCGCTGGCGCGGCATGGAGGGGCAAGCGCGCACGGTCGCCAGCCTGACGGCCGACAAATATTCGGGTGATCTGCGCGGCCATATCGATTCGCGCGCCCGTTTCGACCTGAACAACGACTGGCGCGCCGGCTATCAGTTGGAGCGCACCAGCGACGACACCTACTCGCAGATCTATTCCTACCGCTTCGACGCGGATCGCCCCGTCCTGGTAACCCGTCCCTATGTGGAGGGTTTCGGCCGCAACAGCTACACGATGGTGGAGGCGTTCTCGTATCAGGGATTGCTGCGTGACGACGCACCCAGCCAGTCGCCGCTGGTGCTGCCGCACATTACCACCTCGCATATGAGCATGCCCGATTCCAAGGGTGGTTACTTCACCTTCGATTCGGACATCCTCTCCTACATGCGCAGTTCCGGCGTCAGTTCCAGCCGGCTGTCCAACACGGTGGGATGGCAGCGCCCCTATTTCGGCAGCCTGGGCGACGTCACCACCATCAGAACCAGCTTGCGCGGCGACGCCTACCATTCCGAAAACGTGCCCGAATACGGTTCGGTGAGTTCCGGGCGCGCGGTCCCGCTGGTGTCCGCCAACTGGCGCATGCCGTTCGCACGGCCGTCCCAGACCTTCCCGCAAGTTATCGAACCCATGGCGATGATTGCCGCCAGCCCCAACGGCGGCAATTCCGACCGGATTCCCAACGAGGATTCCCTGGGGTTCGAACTGGACGAGATCAATGTGTTCCGCCCCAACCGCATGCACGGCCTTGACCGGGTCGAAGGCGGCGTGCGTGGCGCCTATGGCCTGCGTTGGCAGGCCCTGTCCCCTCAGGGCGGATCGGTGACCGCCTCGGTGGCCCAGGGCTGGCGAGCCCGCGACGACAGCACCTTCCGCAACAGCAGCGGATTCCAGGACACCTTGTCCGACTATCTCGGCCGGTTGGACCTTACGCCGTCGCCCAACCTGTCGCTGTTGAACCGCATTCGCATCGACAAGGATGACGGCCGGATCCGCCGCAACGAGAATGCACTCAGTGCCGGCAGCCCGATCCTGCGCGCCAGCGTGTCCTACCTGATGTACGACCGCATCGAGGATGATGATATCACCTTCGATCGCCAGCATTATGTATCGTGGACCGTGAGTTCCGCCCTGACCCGGCACTGGAGCGTGCTCGGCGGCGTTTCTTACGACCTCGACGATAGCGGCGGCCCGCTGAGTTGGGACGCGCGCCTTGTCTACGACGACGAATGCTTCGCCTTCGTGACCGACATGCGGCGCAATTATACCTATGACCGCGACTATTTGGCCGGTTATTCGCTGACTTTCAACGTGGTCTTCAAGACGTTGGGCAGCGCTCCGTTCAACGTGTTCTAAGCCAAGGACCCTGCATGCTCGCCCGTCTCGCCGCCTGCGCCTGCCTTGTACTCGGTCTAGCCGTGGCCCCGGCCGCGCAGGCCCAGGAAACCGACCGGATCGCGGCGGTTGTCAACGACGAGATCATCTCGCTGCGCGAGCTGGAAGGCCGTTTACAGATGGCGCTGGCCCTGTCGGGCATGCCCGACAGCATGGAAGGGCGCCGCCGCGTCGCTCCCCAGGTGTTGCGCAAGCTGATCGACGAGCGACTGCAGACGCAGGAAGCCAACCGGCTCAAGATTTCCTTGAGTGCCGCCGAGGTGGAAAACGGCATCGCCATGATCGAGCAGCAGAACAGCATGCCGCGCGGCGCACTGTCCGCGGGGTTGAAGCGCGCCGGCCTCGACCCCCAATTGATGCGCGAGCAGATCAAGGCCGACCTGACCTGGATGCGGGTCACCGCCCGCACCCTGCAATCCCAGATCCGAGTGGGCGAGGAGGAGGTTTCCGACCGCCTGGAAGCCTTGCGCGAACGCCACGGACAACCGGAATACCTGCTGGCGGAAATCCAACTTCCGGTGGACGTGCCGGCGCAGGAGGACGACGCCCGCCAGACCGGCGAGCGTCTGCTGGAGCAGTTGCGGGCGGGCGCCCCGTTCGCGGCGCTGGCGCGGCAGTTCTCGCGCGCGCCGACCGCGGCCAATGGCGGCACCATGGGCTGGCTGGCGCAGGCCGCCCTGGACGAGGATCTGGCCGGCCCCGTCGCCCAACTGAGCAAGGGGCAGGTTTCCCCGCTGATCCGCACCGCCTCGGGCTTCACCATTCTTCAATTGGTCAACAGCCGCGTCGCCGGCCAGGTCGCCAACCCCGAGGATGCCGAAGTCACCATGTCGCAGATCGTGCTGCCGGTGCCCAAGAATTCCCCGCCCAAGCCCGAGCTGATGGCCCGCGCGGCCCAGATGGCGGGCGGGACCAGGTCGTGCAGCGACCTTGAGGCCCTGGGGCGGCGCCTGGGCGCCACCACCGTCGGCACCATGGGGACCAAGCGCGTGGGCGAACTGGAGGGCGTGTTGCGCCGCATCGCGGCTTCCCTGCCGCCCAACCGGGCAAGCGATCCCCTGGACGTGACCGATGGCATCCAGGTGGTGATGGTGTGCTCACGCGTCGAATCGCTGACGGTGCGCGAGCCGAGCCGGGAGCAGGTCCGCCGCCAGATCGAGGACGAGCGCATGGACATGCTGTCGCGGCGCTATATCCGCAACCTGCGCCGCCAGGCCTTCATCGACATCCGGGGCTGATCGGGTGAGCGCCGCACGCACGCTGGCCCCGGTCGCCCTGACCATGGGGGAACCCGCCGGCATCGGCGGCGAGATCACGCTGAAATCATGGCTGCGGCGGGCCGAGGGATTGCCGGCTTTCTTCGTGGTGGACGACCCGGCCCGGCTGGCCGCCATCGCCGCCAGCCTCGGCTGGAACATCCCGGTGGCGACCATCGACGCCCCCGCCCAGGCGGCCCAGGCGTTCGACCGCGCCCTGCCGGTCCTGCCCCAGCCGCTGGCGGAAACCGTCAAGCCCGGCTGCCCCGCGCCGGCCAATGCGGCGGCGGTGCGCGCCTCCATCGCCCGCGCGGTCGCGCTGGCCCAGGAGGGAAGCGCCAGCGCGGTGGTCACCAACCCCATCCACAAGGGGGTGATGTACCAGGGCGGCTTTCGCTTTCCCGGCCACACCGAATTCCTGGCCCATCTGGTCGGCCGCGATGGCGACGAGGTGATGATGCTGGCCTGCCCGTCGCTGCGGGTGGTGCCGGTCACCATCCATGTCAGCCTATCCCAGGCGCTGGCGACCCTGTCGCGTGAGGCCATCGTCGCCGCCGGGCTGGCCACCGCCCGGGCGCTCGCAACCGATTTCGCCATTGCCGCGCCCCGGCTGGCGGTTGCGGGCCTCAACCCCCATGCCGGCGAGGACGGCGCCATGGGGCGCGAGGAAATCGACATCATCGCGCCGGCCGTGGCCGATCTGCGCGCCGCCGGCGTGGATGCGGTCGGGCCGCTGCCCCCCGACACCATGTTCCATGCCGCCGCCCGCGCCCGCTATGACGCGGCCTTGTGCATGTACCACGACCAGGCCCTCATCCCGCTCAAGACCCTGGGCTTCGACGAAGGCGTCAACGTCACCCTGGGCCTGCCCATCGTGCGCACCTCGCCCGACCACGGCACCGCGTTCCAGATCGCCGGCACCGGCCAGGCATCGGAAACCAGCCTGATGGAGGCCCTGCGCCTGGCCGGAACCATCGCCCGCAACCGTCAAGGAGCCGTTTCGTGAGCGAGCTTCCGCCGCTGCGCGACGTGATCGCCGCCCATGGCCTGGGCGCCCGCAAATCGCTGGGCCAGCATTTCCTGCTGGATCTGAACCTGACCGGGCGCATCGCCCGTGGCGCCGGCAACCTGGAGAACGGCACCAGCATCGAGATCGGCCCCGGCCCCGGCGGCCTGACCCGCGCCCTGCTGGATGCCGGCGCCGCCCAAGTGATCGCCATCGAGCGGGACGACCGCGCCATCGCCATCCAGAACGAGATCGCCGCCGCCTATCCCGGCCGGCTCGAGATCATCGCCGGCGACGCGCTCGAGGTGGATTGCACCACCCTGGGCACCGCGCCGCGCCGCATCGTCGCCAATCTGCCCTACAACATCTCGACCGTGCTGCTGTTGCAGTGGCTTCGCCAGGCCACCGCGTTCGAAAGCATGACGCTGATGTTCCAGAAAGAGGTGGTGGACCGGCTGGCGGCCGAACCGCGCAGCCCCCATTACGGCAGGCTGTCGGTGATCACCCAGTGGCTGTGCGACGTCCGCCCGTTGTTCAACGTGGACAAGCGCGCCTTCACGCCGCCGCCGGCCGTGATGTCCACGGTGGTCAAGCTGGTCCCGCGCGCCCAGCCGCTGGCCCCCGCGCGCTTCGAAACCATGGAGCGGGTGACCGCCGCCGCCTTCGGTCAGCGTCGCAAGATGCTGCGGTCCAGCCTCAAGGCGCTGGGCAATGCCGAAGCCCTGATCGCGGCGGCCGGCATCACGCCCACCGCCCGCGCCGAGGAACTGCCGGTGGAAGCCTTTTGCGCGCTGGCCCGCGCGGTGGACGATGCGGCCACCAGTCACGCCTAGCGCGCCGCTCCTCCCCGCCATTCTTCCATGGCTGAGCGCCGCCTGCTCGGTTATGCTGCCGCCATGACGACCGCGTCCGGCCCCATTCGTCCGTCCGAGGCGCCGGAAACCGACGCCCGTCCCCTGGACGAGGTGGTCGGCCTGCCGGCGGATGGCCTTGCCAACCTGCTGGAGCAGGCGCTGGACGACGCCGCGCCCTCCCCCCCCGAACCGTCCGACATTCCCGCCGCCTTTGCCAGCGGCACCGTGCCCTATCGGCTGGAAGACCTGCTGTGCGGATTGCCGCCGATCGACGCGGACGATGTCCCGACGGTCGCGTTGCCGCCGGATGAGGAGGCCGCCGCACTGCCCGCCCCCGCCGAAGCCGAAGCCGAAGCCGAAACTGAAGCCGAAGCCGCCACGGAGGCCGGGGCGGAGCACGACGACGTGCTGGTGCTGGACGAGCAGATGGAGATGGCGGCCGCGGCCTCCCCTTCCGAAGAGCCGGAAGAGGAGGACGAGGAGGAAGACGACGGCAAGGACACCGACCGGACCGAGGACCCCAAATGGGACCCGTCCGGCCTGACCATGGGCAATCTGGTCGCCGCGCTGCACGCCTTGGCCGACGACGCCGCGCCGCCCGCCCCCGGTCCGGCCCGGACGGATGCCGAGGACGACGACGTCTTCCTGCTGACCGAGGAATACGAATCCCCCGCCACCGAAACTTCGCGCGGGCCGGATGACACCATGGCGGCCCTGACCGACATCGTGTCGGCGTTGCGCACGCTGGCGGCGTCGGGCACCGTGCCCCCCATCGCCCTGGAGGACGAAGCGCCCCCGGCCGCCCCCCCGCCATCAGAGGACGCGGCCGATACTGAAACCGGCACGCCGGTTGCCCCGGACGGCGAAGGCGAGGCCGCAGCCACCCCCGAACAATCGGCGGACACTTTGTCCGAGCCGCAACAGGGCGAACCGCCACGGGCCGGTCAGACCGACCCGGGCGCCGATTCTGTGCTTGAGGCCGCGCTGCGCACCCGGATCGACGACATCGTCGCCGCCCACCAGCCCGTCGGCATACCGCAGGACGACAGGGGCGACACCGCCTTGCCCGAACGGCTGGACGCCTTGCAGATCCTGCTGGCGGAACCGCCGCCGGCGCAGGACTTCGCCGCACTCGACGCGCTTTATGCCTGTTGGCCCAAGGGCACGCAGGATTGCGACAGCCGCGCCCTACTGGCGGTTGCCCACAACCTGTCGCGCAATTTCGGCCTGCCCGGCAAGCTGCCCATGGCTTCGGTCAAGGCGTGGCGCATGCTGTCGCCCAGGGTGTTCGAGGCGGAGCTGGCCAAGCGCCTGACCGATGTGGGCGCCTTCATCTCGGAATGGCAGGGCACCCAGCGCCACTTCCTGATTCTGGAATTCGGCGAGATCGAGCTGATCGAGTACCTGTTCGAGGCCCTGCATCCCGGCTATCACGCCGAGCTGCTGGCGGGAGTGATGAACTTCAAGGTGCTGTCGAACCGCCGCATGGGCCTGTTGCGGCGCATTCCCAACCGGATCAAGAAGCAGATCACGCCGCTGCTGCCCGACGGCAAGGAGCGGGCGCTGATGGAACTGGCGCATGCCAAGGCGCTGTTGGAGCAGGTGGCGGTGGACACCGGCTTCGCCCCCATCGCGGAAACCGCCGCCAAGGCCCAGGAAGAAGTGGAAAAGATGATGAAGGCGGTGGCCAATATCGGCGCGCCGCCCCCACCGCCGCCGCCCGGCGGCGGCTTGGCCCTGGGCCGCATCGGCTGAGGGTGCGCACAGCCGCAGAAAGGCCGCCGGGGCGGCCCTTCGGTCGGTCGGCGGGTCCAGGCGGCCTTAGACCGTGATGCCCAAAATGTGCATCACGGTCTACCGCTTGTAAATTTTGCCCTCGCCGGGCGCCGCCTCCGGCGGCTTGGCCGCGCCCGCAATGGGCGCCAGAGCAAGGCGCCTCATAGTTAAGGCGCGTTGCTATAGCCCTTGTTCAACGACAGCACACGGCCGGAATGGATGGCGGTGGCCAGCCCCACCAGCATCTCCACCACATCCTCGAAATCCGCCATGCGGTCGGTGTTGATGGTGACGTCGAAGCCGCTGGCATCGGACAGGCGCGCATGGAAGGTGTCCCACACGAACTTGCCACGGCGGTGGTTGAGGTCTTGGGCGCGCTTAAGCAGGTCTTCGAACGTGCCGTGCCCGGCATCGGCCATGCGCCGGGCGCACACTTCGGGACTGCCGGTGATCCGCACCCGCAAGGCGCAGCCCTCGGCCAGGATGACATGGGCGCCGCGACCGATGATGACACCGCCCAGGCGCCCCAGGCTCATCACCACCTTGACCAGGGTGTCGCGATAGGTGTCGTGGTTGATGTCCTTGCCCGACAGCAACCGGTAAAGCCACATGTCCTTGGCCCGCCCCATGCTTTCATCAAGCATCTGGACGATGGCGGGATCGTCGTCGAGACGACGGGCGATCTCTTGCAGCAATTGCTCGTCATACAGGGGCACGCCCAGACGCTGGGACAGCCGGGTGGCGATGACGTCGCCGCCCGAAC
>JAFAAW010000123.1 GCA_023426365.1 Pseudomonadota bacterium | reverse complement strand
GCCCAGGGCGGCGGCGTCGGGCACCGGCGCCCCTTCGGCAAGCACCAGTCGCACCGCCGCGCCCTGGATCAGGGCGTCGGCCACGCCCGGGTGGCGCCGGGCGGCGGCCTGCACCGCGCGCCGCTCCATGGGGCCGCGCACGGCGAAGCTGCGCCCCGCCATGCGGTCGGTCAGGTCCTTGGGCGGGCCGTCATAGACCAGCCGCCCCTGGTCCAGCAGCAGCACGGAATGGCAGCGCTCGGCCTCGTCCAGATAGGCGGTGGACCACACCACGGCCACGCCCTGGCCGGCCAGCTCGTGCACCATGCGCCACAGCTCGCGCCGCGACACCGGATCGACGCCGACGCTGGGCTCGTCCAGCAGCAGCAGGCTGGGCGTCGCCACCAGGGCGCAGGCCAGCCCCAACTTCTGCTTCATCCCGCCCGACAGCTTGCCGGCCAACCGCCCCTCGAAGCCGGCCAGCCCGGAAAACCCCAGCAGCCGGGCGAAGGTGTCGGACTGCCGCCCCGCCGGCAGGCCGCGCAGATCGGCGTACAGCGACAGGTTCTCGGCCACCGTCAAATCCTCGTACAGGCCGAAGCGCTGCGGCATGTAGCCCAGGGCGTCCGATGCGGTCACCGCCCCGTGGTCGGGCGCCAAGAGGCCCGCCATCAGCCGCAGCAGCGTGGTCTTGCCCGCCCCGTCGGCGCCCACCAGCCCGGTGACGCGGCCCGCCGGCACCGACGCGGTGATGCCGGCCACGGCGCGCGTCGCCCCGAAGCTCTTGCCCACCTCGTCCAGACGGACCAGCATGTCCATGACCCGCCCCCTAATGAAGCAGCCGCACCGTCACCGGCATGCCCTGGCGCAGGCCGTCATCGGGGTCGGACACGATCACCCGCACCCGATAGACCAGCGAGGTGCGCAATTCCGGCGTTTCCACCGTCTTGGGGGTGAATTCCGCCACCGGCGAGACGAAGCCCACCTGACCGTGATAGGTGCGCCCGCCATCGGTGACGATCTCGGCCGGCGTGCCGGGCACCGCGCGGCCCAGGGCGGGTTCCGCCACCCAGGTGCGCACCTGCATCGGTTCGGTCAGCGCCAGGGTCAGCACGGTGGCGCCGGGCAGCATCATGGCGCCCGGCTCACGCACCCGCGTCATCACCTGGCCGGCGGCGGGTGCCGTCAGGTCGGCATCGCCCAGGCGGCGGCGCATCAGGTCCAGCGTGCCCAACTCGGCGTCAAGCTGGGCGCGGGCCACGGCGATGTCCTCGGACCGGAAGCCCTTTTCCTGCAACGCCAGGGCTTGGCGGGCGCTGTTCAGTTGCGCCTCGGCCTGGCGCATGTCGGCGCGCGCATTGTCCAGCGCCTGCCGCGAGACGGCGGAATCCACCGGCAACCCGGCGCGGCGCTCGTAGGTGGCCTTGGCGTTGGCGAAGGCGGCCTCGGCGCGGGCGACCTCGGCCCTGGCCTGTCCGATCTCCTGCGGGCGGTTGCCGGCCTCCAGCTTGGCCAGATTGGCCTGCGCGCCGGCGACCCGGGCCTCGGCGATGCGCACGGCATCGGCCAGATAGCCCTTTTCCACCATGGCGACCACTTGGCCGGCGGCGACGCGGTCGCCCTCCTCCACCAGCAGCTTGTCCAGCCGCCCCTCGACCCGGAAGGCGAGGTCCACCTGGCGGATGTCCACATTGCCGTTCAGCACCAGCGCGCCGCCGTCGGCGGGCTTGCGCAGGATTTGCCACGCCACCAGGGCGGCGATCACGGCGGCCACAACGGCAACCGCGGCGATAACGGGCATCTTGCGGCGCATGACGACCTCGCGCTTCGAACCAGTGCGTTTTCAAGGATATCCCTTGCGCGGGGTGCCGTCGCCCCGCGAATTGCGCATGCCTGAATCTAGCCTTCGCCGCCGGCATGGGCTAAACCTGCCGGCCAGAACATTAAAGACGGGAATCACGCCATGCCTTCCTTCGACATCGTTTCCAAGACCGAGATGGCCGAGGTGGACAACGCCGTCGCCGGCATCCAGCGCGAGATCGGCACCCGCTTCGACTTCAAGGGATCGAAGTGCTCGCTGGAGCGCAAGGAGCAGGTGATCACCGTGGTCGCCGACAACGAAAGCCGGCTCGAGCTGATGCACGACTTCCTGCGCACGTATTTCACCCGCCGCAAGCTGGACATCAAGTGCCTGGACTTCAGCGCGCCGCCGCAGAAGGCGTCGGGCGACACCCTGCGCCATGAAGTCAAGGTCAAGCAGGGCATCGACCAAGCCGTCGCCAAGACCCTGATCAAGGAGCTCAAGGACAGCAAGATCAAGGTCCAGGCCTCGATCCAGGGCGACGAAGTGCGCGTGACCGGCAAGAAGCGCGACGACCTGCAAGAGGCCATCGCGCTGTGCCGCAAGCTTGACGTGGAGCTGCCGCTGCAATTCGTTAACTTCCGCGACTGAGCCGCGGCTACACTCCGTTACCAAGTCGCACTCGACGGATACGGCCGTCTTGCCCAATATCGCCGGCATGCACAAGCCGACCCCGACCCGACGAAAGCTGATCCTTGGCCTGTCCGCCGCCGCCGCCATCATGGCGGCGGGCGGCGGCACTTGGTGGTGGATGGGGCGCGACGCCGCCGCCGCCAAGTGGATCACCGCCAAAGCCGTCCGCGCCGACATCGAGGACACCACCACCGCCCTGGGCACCCTTCAACCGCTGGAATACGTGGATGTGGGCACCCAGGTCTCGGGCCAGTTGCGCCGCGTGTTCGTCCAGGTGGGCGATCAGGTGACCGAGGGCCAGCCGCTGGCCGAGATCGACCCCACCGTCTATGGCACCAAGGTGGATGCCAGCCAGGCCAACCTGCGCAACCTCGAGGCGCAACTGGCGGAAAAGCGCGCCCAGGCCACCCTGGCCGACGAATTGTTCGCCCGCCAGCAGCGCATGCTGGCCGTCAACGCCACCAGCCAGGAGGCGTTCCAGAACGCCCGCACCCAGCAAGCGGCGGCGCGCGCCCAGGTGGCGCAGTTGCAGGCCCAGATCGCCCAGGTGCAATCCACCCTGCGCGGCGAACAGGCCAATCTGGGCTATACCAAGATCTACGCCCCCATGACCGGCACGGTGGTCAGCCAAAGCGCGCGCCAGGGCCAGACCCTGGTGGCGTCCCAGCAGGCCCCCACCATCGTGCGGATCGCCGATCTGTCCACCATGACCGTCTGGACCCAGGTGTCCGAGGCCGATGTGGGCAAGCTGAAACTGGGCCAGCCGGTGTATTTCACCACGCTGGGCCGGCCCGAGGCCCGCCGCCAGTCCACCTTGCGCCAGATCCTGCCGACACCCGAGGTGCTCAACAACGTGGTGCTGTACAACGCGCTGTTCGACGTGGGCAACCCCGACGGCGACCTGGGCATCCAGATGTCGGCCCAGGTGTTTTTCGTCCACGCCAGCGCCAAGGACGTCGTGGTGGTGCCCGCCGCCGCACTGGCGCAGGGCAAGGGCAAGGACAAGGGCGCCGGGTCCACGGTGCTGGTGATGAAGGACGGCGAGCCGCAGCCGCGCCCGGTGCGGGTGGGCGTGCGCAACCGCGTGCAGGCGCAGATCGTCGAAGGTCTGGCCGAGGGCGAGGAAGTGGTGATCGGCCAGCGTCTGGCCGAGGCCAAGAAGGCCCCCGGCGCCGCCCAGCGCCCCGCCGCGCCGCCGCGATGAGCGCGCCCGAACTGTCCCACGTGGCCCCCGGCCAGCCGCTGATCGAGCTGGAGGGCGTCACCAAGACCTATCGCAACGGCACCCTGGCCGTGCAGGTGCTGCACGGGGTGTCGCTGACCATCCGGCGCGGCGAGTTCGTCGCCATCATGGGCGCGTCGGGGTCGGGCAAGACCACGCTGATGAACCTGATCGGCTGTCTGGACCGCCCCAGCAGCGGCCGCTACCTGTTCGGCGGGCGCGACGTCTCGGCCATGGACCGCGACCAGTTGGCGTTGCTGCGGCGCGATGCCTTCGGCTTCGTCTTCCAGCAATACAACCTGCTGCCCAGCGCCAACGCCCTGGAGAACGTGGAGGTGCCGGCCATCTATGCCGGCATGCCCAAGGCGGCGCGCGACCGGCGCGCGGCCCAGATTCTGACCGCGCTGGGCCTGGGCGAACGGCTGGACCACCGCCCCAACCAGCTTTCCGGCGGCCAGCAGCAGCGCGTCTCCATCGCGCGCGCGCTGATGAACGGCGGCGCCGTCATCCTGGCCGACGAGCCGACCGGCGCGCTGGACAGCAAATCGGGGCGCGAGGTGATGGCGCTGCTGCACCGGCTGAACGCCGACGGCCACACCATCGTGCTGATCACCCACGATGCCGGCGTGGCGGCCCAGGCCCATCGCGTGGTGACCATCGCCGACGGCCTGATCGTGGACGATCAGGGCGGCCAGCCGCCGCCCGCCCCCGACAAATCCGGGAACGGCCCGGAAGACCGGGCGCTGGCGCCGCCGCCGCCGCGCGACACCCACACCATGACCGACGTGTCGGAAGCCGTGAAGATGGCGCTGCGGTCGTTGCGGGCCAACCTGTTCCGCACCGTGCTGACGCTGCTGGGCATCGTCATCGGCGTCGGTTCGGTGGTGGCCATGCTGGCCCTGGGCGACGGCGCCAAACAGGACGTGCTGAGCCGCATCCAGGCCATGGGCACCAACCTGTTGCTGGTGCGCCCCGGCGGCCCCAACATGCGCGGCCCCGAGGCGGGCACCATCGCCACCCTGAGCGCCGAGGACGCCGAGGAGGTGGCGCGCCTGCCCAACGTCATCGTGGCGGTGCCGGAAATGGGCGGCACCGTGACCATCCGCTATGGCAATGCGGACGCCCAGACCTCGGTCACCGCCACCTCGGCCGATTATCCGGTGGCGCGGGACTGGCCGATGAAAAGCGGCACGTTCTTCGGTCCCGAAGACGTCAAAAGCTATGTTCCGGTGGTGGTGCTGGGCCAGACCGTGGTGGACAACCTGTTCCGCGCGGGCGAGGACCCCATCGGCCGCTATGTGCTGATCAAGAACGTCCCCTTCCAGGTGGTCGGCGTGCTGGCGCGCAAGGGCGCCTCGCCCTTCGGCTCGGACCTGGACGACGCCGCCTTCGTGCCGCTGTCCACCGGATCGCTGCGCCTGTTCGGCCAGCGCCACCTGCGCTCCATCGCCGTGCAGGTGGAGGACCTCGCCACCATCGACGACACCCAGGAGCAGGTGACCGAACTGCTGGTGGCGCGCCACCGCGCCAACGACGTCCAGGTGCGCAACACCGCCTCGATCATGGAGGCGGCCACCGCCACCCAGGACACCATGACCGTGCTGCTGGGATCGATCGCCGCCATCTCGCTGCTGGTGGGCGGCATCGGCGTGATGAACATCATGCTGGTCAGCGTCACCGAGCGCACGCGTGAGATCGGCATCCGCATGGCGACGGGGGCGCGCACCAGCAACATCTTGCTGCAATTCATCACCGAGGCGGTGGTGGTGTGCGCCATCGGCGGCGCGCTGGGCGTGGCCGGCGGCCTTGCCACCGCGGCGATCGCGCGCGGCCTGGGGTCGGCGGTGGTGTTCTCGACACCGCCCGTGGTGCTGGCCTTCGGGTGCGCCTTCGTCACCGGCCTGGTGTTCGGCTACATGCCGGCACGCAAGGCCGCCAATCTCGATCCTGTCACGGCCCTGTCGGCGGAGTAACCATGCGTCGCCCGCTCATCCCCCTGTTCGCCCTGGCGCTGGCCGCCTGTTCCCAGACGCCCGAGCTGAGCGTGCCCCGGCTGGCACTGCCCGACGCCTATGGCGGCGCCGCCAGCACCCAGGCCGACACCCTTACAGCGCCGGCGGCATGGTGGACCATGTTCGAAAACGCGGAGCTGGACCGGCTGCAACAGGCGGCGCTGACGGCCAACCACGACCTCAAGGCCGCCATCGCCCGCATCGAGCAGGCCGAGGCCCAACTGAAGATCGCAGGCTCCCCGCTGCTGCCCACCGTGACCGCCGGACTGGACGGCACCAACCGCATGACCCGCGGCGGCACCGCCGGCGGGTCGGGCGGCGTCCGCTCTGCCTCGCAATCCGCCACCACCTCGCGCAGTTTCAGCGCCTCGCTCAGCGCGTCCTACGAGCTGGATTTCTGGGGCAAGACGCGGGCCGGCATCCAATCGGCCGAGGCCGCCCTGGCCGCCACCCGCTTCGACCGCGACACGGTGGCGCTGACCCTGACCGCCAACGTGGCCACCACCTGGATGCAGGCGCTGGCCCTGGCCGACCGGGTGCAGGCGGCGCGGCGCAACCTGGACCTGGCGCGCCAGACCCTGACCCTGGCCGAGCGCCAGGCGGAATTCGGCAAGAAGTCCCAACTGGACGCCGCCCAGCAGCGCGCCACCGTCGCCTCCATCGAGGCCCGGCTGCCGGCGCTGGAACTGCAATACCAGCAAAGCGTCAACGCGCTCGCCATCCTGACCGGGCTGGCGCCGTCGCAATTGCGCCTGGAAAGCGCCACGCTGACCGGGCTGCCGGCGCCGGTGGTGCGGGCCGGGATGCCGTCGGACCTGCTGCGCCGCCGCCCCGACATCGCCCGCGCCGAGGCCGATCTGGCCGCCGCCAATGCCAATATCGGCATCGCCCGCGCGCAATTGTTCCCCACGCTCAGCCTGACCGCCCAAGGCGGCTATTCCAACCCCTACCTGATCTCGCTGCTGGACGCCCACAACACCTTCTGGACCCTGGGCACCAGCCTGGCCGCCACCTTGTTCGACAACGGCAGGCTGCGCGGCAACGTGGAGCTGAGCGAGGCGCGGCTGCGCGAATCGGCGGAGAACTATCAGTCCACCGTGCTGACCGCGCTGCGCGAGGTCGAGGACCAACTGGCCGCCATCCGCTGGCTGGCGGCGCAGGAGGAGGCGCAAGTGCGCGCCGTCGCCGCCGCGCGCGAGGCGCAGCGTCTGTCCGACGTGCGCTATCGCGAAGGCGCCGAGGAATACCTGACGGTGCTGGAATCCCAGCGCGCCCTGCTGGATGCCGAGGACAGCGCGGTGCAGGTGCGGCTGGCCCGCCTCAACGCCTCGATCGGGTTGGTCAAGGCGCTGGGTGGGGGGATGGACTAGCCCCATATTGCGGCGCAGCACGAAAAGGCCCACATTCGTGAGGTGACCGCAAAGGGAAACGCCATGCCTCAGGCCGATGACAAGGATCTGCGCGCGCGGGTCAAGCTGCTGGGCGCCATGCTGGGCGACGTGCTGCGCCACCAGGAACGCGGCGAGGTGCTGGAAACGGTGGAGACCCTGCGCAAGGGCTTCATCGAATTGCGCCAGAAAGAGGATGCCGGCAAGCGCGAGCGCCTGATGGCGGTCATCAACGGGCTGGACCCCACGCTGCTGACCCATGTGGTGCGCGCCTTCTCCATGTATTTCCTGCTGGCCAACATCGCCGAGGAGGACGGCGCCCACCAGGACCGCCGCCGCCAGGTCCAGCGCGGCGAGCGGCTGTGGTACGGATCGTTCGACCACACCTTGCACGGCCTCAAGGATCAGGGCGTCACGCCGGAACAACTGGGGCTGCTGCTGCAATCCCTGCGCTATCAGCCGGTGTTCACCGCCCACCCGACCGAGGCCAAGCGGCGCACGGTGCTGGAGGTGCAGCGCCGCCTGGACGTGCTGACCAAGCGCCTGGACGCCGCCCCCGGCGGCCCCGAGCGGGCCGAGATCGAGCAGGAGCTGCGCAACCAGATCCAGGTGCTGTGGAAGACCGACGAGGTGCGAGTCAACCGCCCCCGCGTCGAGGACGAGATCAAGAACGGCCTGTTCTATTTCCGCGAAACCCTGTTCGACACCGTGCCGCGCCTGCACCGCAACCTGGAGCGCGCCATCCGCTCGGCCTATGGCCCCGAGGCGGAGGTCACGGTGCCGCCGCTGCTGCGGTTCGGGTCGTGGATCGGCGGCGACCGCGACGGCAATCCGTTCGTCACCCACGACGTCACCCGGCTGGCGCTCAGGCTGCAATCGCGCGAGGTGCTCAGGCGCTATCGCAGGCGCATCGAGCAATTGTCGCTGGAGCTGACCCATTCCTCGACCCTGGTCACGCCGTCCGAGGAATTCCGCGCCGCCCTGGCCGCCGATGCCGACGTGATGGACACCGTGCGGGGCGGCAACCCCACCCGCTATGCCCAGGAACCCTATCGCCTCAAGCTGCACGTCATGCACCACCGGCTGGGCATTCAGCTGGAGCGGCTGGAGGCGTTGCTGGAGGGCCGCCCCGATCCCGGCGCCGAAGGCGGCTATGGATCGGAAGCGGCCTTCATCGCCGACATCGAGATCATCGGCCGCTCGCTGGCCAGCCACGGCGACGCCAATCTGGCCCAGGGCGGCCTCAAGGACCTGTTGTGCCAGGCGCGCACCTTCGGCTTTTTCCTGGCGCAGTTGGACGTCCGCCAGGAATCGGGCCGCCATACCAATGCGGTGGCGGAACTGTTCGCCCGCGCCCCCAACCTGCCCGATTACGCCGCGCTGGACGAAGCCGGGCGCGTGCGGGTGCTGGACGAGTTGCTGCGCCACGGCGGCACGCCGCTGCTGTTCGCCGACGAGCTGTCGGCCGACACCCGCGAAATCCTGGACGTGCTGAACGCCGTGCGCGAGCTGCGGGCGGAAATCAGCCCCGACGCCTTCGGCGCCTACGTCATTTCCATGACCCACCAGGCCAGCCATGTGCTCGAGGTTCTGTTCCTGTCCTGCTTCGCCGGGCTGGCAGGGCGGCGCCCCGACGGGTCGTGGCATTGCGCGCTGCGCATCGCGCCCCTGTTCGAGACCATCGACGACCTGACCCGCATCCGCCCGGTGCTGGACACCCTGCTGGACCTGCCCAGCTATCGCGCGCTGCTGGCCGCCTCGGGCGACGTGCAGGAAGTCATGCTGGGCTATTCGGATTCGTGCAAGGACGGCGGCATCCTGGCCTCCAGTTGGGGCCTTTACAACGCGCAGAAGCAGGTGGCGGCGGCCACCGCCGCGCGCGGGCTGAAGGCGCGCGTGTTCCATGGCCGCGGCGGCACGGTCGGCCGCGGCGGCGGCCCCACCCACGACGCCATCCTGTCGCAGCCGCCCGGCACCCTGTCGGGCGACATCAAGTTCACCGAGCAGGGCGAGGTGCTGTCGGCCAAATACGCCAACCCGGAAACCGCGGTGTACGAGCTGACCATGGGCCTGACCGGCCTGATGAAGGCGTCGTGCGGCATCGCCTTTGCGTGCAGCGTCGATCGCGGCGACTTCATGGAGGTGATGGCCGAGCTGGCGCGCCGGGGCGAACAGGCCTATCGCGACCTGACCGACCACACCCCCAGCTTCATCGACTATTTCTACGAAGCGACGCCGGTTTCCGAGATCGCCCTGCTCAACATCGGCTCGCGCCCCAGCCACCGGGCCAAGGGCGACCGCTCGAAATATTCCGTGCGCGCCATTCCGTGGGTGTTCGGCTGGGGCCAGTCGCGCCAGACCATCCCGGCGTGGTACGGGCTGGGCAGCGCGTTGGAAGGCTGGTGCGGCCGCGACGAGGGACGCCTGGCCACCTTGCGCGAGATGGCGCGCGAATGGCCGTTCTTCCGCGCGCTGCTGGGCAACATCGCCATGTCGCTGTCCAAGTGCGAGATGTCCATCGCGCGCGAATACGCCCGGCTGTGCGCCGATGCGGTCGAGGCGGATGTCATCTTCGCCCGCATCAAGGCGGAATACCGCCTGACGGTGGAATGGGTGCTGCGCCTGACCGGGATGGCCGACCTGCTGGCCGACAATCCCCGGCTGGCGCTGTCGCTGGCGCGGCGCAATCCCTATCTGGATCCGCTGAATCACATCCAGATCACCGCCATGCGGCGCTATCGCGCCCTGCCGGCCGAAACCCCGGCACGCAGCGACTGGCTGGCGCCGCTTCTGCGCTCCATCAACGCCCTGGCGCAAGGGCTGCGCAACACCGGCTGAGCCGCCGCCGGATCGGGAAGGCCCGTGCCCGCCCGGCTCAGTAGGTGGGCTGGACCTCCTCGTCCACCACCTCGGCGCGGATTTGCAGCACCTTGTCCCATTCGGCCAGGAAGGCGGCGACGCAGGCCGGGTCGAAATGGCTGCCGGAATTGTCCTCCAGCAGCTTGCGGGCCTTGTCCAGCGGCCATGCCGCCTTGTACGGGCGCTCGCTGGTCAGGGCGTCGAACACGTCGGCCACCGCCACGATGCGGCCCGACAGCGGAATCGCCTCGCCTTTCAGGCCGTGGGGATAGCCGCTGCCGTCCCATTTCTCGTGATGGGTCAGCGCGATCTCGGCACCGAACTGGATGAGGTGCGACTCGCTGCCCGACAGGATTTCGTGGCCGATCTGGGGGTGGCGGGTCATCACCTGGAATTCCTCGTCCGTCAGCTTGCCGGGCTTGAGCAGGATGCCGTCGGGAATGCCCAGCTTGCCCAGGTCGTGCATGGGCGCCGCCCTGAGGATCAGCTCGCAATACTCGTCATTCATGCCCAGCCGGCGGGCGATCAATTCGGAATAGCGGGCCATGCGCACGATGTGGGCGCCGGTTTCGGGGTCGCGGAATTCCGCCGCCTTGGACATGCGCACGATCAGTTCCTGCTCGCGCTCGAACACCGTGGCGGTGGCCTTGCGCACCTCGTCCGCCAGCCAGCGGTTGCGGTCGCGCAATTGCAGGTGGCTGCGCCGCAGCGCCAGCAGGTTGGCGAAGCGCACGCGCGCCTCGGCCGGATCGACCGGCTTGGCGAGAAAATCGGTGACGCCCAGTTCCAGCGCCTTTTGCCGCACGCTGCGTTCGGCGGCGGCGGTGACCATGACGATGGGCACGTCGCGGAAGCCCGCCAGCTTGCGCACCGCCTCCACGTACTGGTGCCCGTCCATGCCGGGCATCATGTAATCCACCACGATCATGTCGGGCACGCCGGCGCGGCAGGCATCAAGCGCCGCCAGCGGGTCGGCGAAGGTCGCCACCTCGACGTCGGCGGCCACCCGCAGGGCCAGTTGCTCGAACAGCATCAGGTTGGTGTCGTTGTCATCGACGATCTGGACCAGCATCGGCCTTTCCTCCCCTCTGCTCAGCCTGCGGACTGGATGGCGTGCATGGTGTCCATGGCCGCCTCGACCATGGCGGCGAACACGGCGTCCATGCCCCCCTGCCCCTTCTTCAGGCCGCTTTCCAGCCGGTCGAGAAGATGGGCCAGGCGGGCCAGTCCCAGGTTGCTGGCGGCGCCGCGCAGCGAATGCGCCGCCTTGACGGCCGCCTGGACGTCGCCGGCGGCCAGCCCTTGTTCGATTTCGCGCATGCGGGTGGGCAGGCTTTGCTGGAAGCTGCGCATCAGCGAGGCGAAGACGTCGTCGCCCAGGGTGTCGGCCAGATCGGCGCGCGCCTCGATGTCCAGCAGGGGCAGCGCCGACTGCGCCAAGGCGGCGGGCGGCGCGGCGGCGGCGGGCGGGCCGGCGCAGGCCGGCGCTTCGGCCGGCATGCACGGCGCCCGCTTGGGGCGGCTGTCGGCGATGCGTTCGGCCCACCGTTCCAGCAGGACGGCCAGGCGCTGGCGGTCGATGGGCTTGGCGATGTAGTCGTCCATGCCGGCGGCCAGACAGGCCTCGCGGTCGCCGGCCATGGCGTTGGCGGTCATGGCGATGATGGGCACCGCCGCCTTGGGCGTGTCCAGATCGCGGATGGCGCGGGTGGCCGCGATGCCGTCCATGTGCGGCATCTGCATGTCCATCAGCACCAGATCGTAGTCGCAGCGTTCCACCAGCGTCACCGCCTCGCGGCCGTCATCGGCCACGTCGGCCCGGTGCCCCAGCTTGGCCAGCAGGCCGACGGCCACCTGCTGGTTGATGGCGTTGTCCTCGGCCACCAGGATGCGCAAGGCGGGGCCTGGGGCGGCCACCGGCTCCTCGGAGCGGCTGGGTCCGACCGGCCGCAGCCGTTGCAGCCCCACCACCTCGAGCAGGCGGTCCAGCAGGGTGCTTTGGCGCACCGGCTTGGTCACCACCGCGTCCAGGCGCAGGGCGGCGGCCTGGGCCTTGAGGTCGGGGGTGTCGCCCGACGAGGCCAGGATGATCTTCAACCCCGCCAGATCGGGGTCGGCACGCAGCAGGGTGGCGAGGTCAAGCCCGCTCATCCCCGGCATGTGATGGTCCAGCAGCACCACGGCGACCGGGGCCGGACCGCGCTGGGCGGTGCGCACCGCCACCAGGCCCGAGGCCGCGTTGTCCGCCAGCTCGACCGTGGCGCCCCAATTTTCCAACTGGCGGCGGAAAACGTCGGCATTGGTGTCGTTGTCGTCCACCACCAGCACCTTGACCCCGGCCAGCGGGTTGTCGGAATGCTGGTGGCCGCCCTCGCCCACCTTGACCGGCACTTCGAACCAGAAGGTCGATCCCTCGCCCTCGACGCTGGAAAAGCCGATGCGGCCGCCCATCAGTTCGACGATGTGCTTGGAAATGGCCAGCCCCAGCCCGGTGCCGCCGAAGCGCCGCGCGGTCGAGGAATCGGCCTGGGTGAACTTGGTGAACAGCCGCGATTGCGCCGTCTCGGGGATGCCGATGCCGGTATCGCGCACGACGAAGCGCAGCCAGGCGCGTTCGCCGTCGGGGTCGGGGCTGGACGACACCTCGATGGCGACGTTGCCCTGTTCGGTGAACTTGACCGCGTTGCCGGCCAGATTGAGCAAGACCTGGCGCAGACGCCCCGAATCGCCGACGAACGTGGCGGATTCGGCGGTCTGGACGAAATAGGTGAGTTCCAGCGGCTTGCCCTTGAGGCGCGGGGCCAGGATATCCACCACGCCTTCCACCAGCGGCCGCACCTCGAACGAGGATTCCTCGAATTCCAGCCGTCCCGATTCGGCGCGCGAGAAATCCAGGATTTCGTTGATGATGGACAGCAGCGCCTCGGCCGACAGGCGGATGGTGCTGGCGAAATGCCGCTGTTCGGGGTTGAGGTCGGTGTCGAGCAAAAGGCCGGTCATGCCGATGATGCCGTTCATGGGCGTGCGGATTTCGTGGCTCATGGTCGCCAGGAATTCCGACTTGGCCCGGTTGGCGCTTTCGGCGTTGCTTTTGGCCTTGTGCAGCTCGCGGTCCAGTTCGACCGACTGGGTGATGTCGGTGTGGATGCCGACCACGCCGCCGTCGCCGGTGGGGTATTCCACCGTGCGGATCCAGCGGTCGTCGGCCAGATGTTGCAGCAATTCGTTGCCGCTGGCCTCGCGGTGGGCGCTGATCCGCTGTTCGACCCATTGTTCCAGATCGGCGCCCTCATAGGCATAGGCGCCACGCTCGGCGATGGCGCGCACCAGATCGGAAAAATGAATGCCGGGGCGGATGAAATCGGCCAGATGGGGAAACAACTGGCGATAGCGGTCGTTGCACACCACCAGCCGCCCGTCGGAATCGTAAAGCACGAAGCCTTCCGAGATGGACGAGATGGCGGCCAGCAATTGGTTTTCCACCTGTTGCAGCCGCCGCTCGGCCTCGACCTGCTCGGTGATGTCGCTGGCGGTGCCGCGATAGCCCAGGAAGGTGTCGCCGTCATAGGCCGGCTTGCCCGACACCTTGAACACGCGCCTGCCGCCGTCCGACAGCGTCACCGGATAGGTGTAGTCGCGGAACGGCTGGCGGGCCTCGAGGACGGCGGCGTGCTGGGCGATGACGTCGTCGGGCACGCAGCCCTGCATCAGTTCCAGCCGCGTGCGGCCGATGATGCCGGCCATGGCGGCGTCCAGGCCGGGCTGGCTGCCGGTGAAGCGGGTGAAGCGGTGGTCGGGGCCGGTTTCCCAGAACCAGTCCGACGACGATTCGGCGAAGTCGCGGAACAGGGCGTGGGTGGCCTGCAATTCGGTTTCGTGGCGCTTGCGGTCGCTGATGTCGCGGATGATGCCGACGAATTGCTTGACGCCGGTGGAGGACAAATCCCCCACCGCCAGCTCGATGGGAAAGCTGGTGCCGTCCTTGCGCAGCGCGGTTTCCTCGCGCCCACGCCCGGTGACGCGGGCGACGCCGGTGCGCTTGTAGCGTTCCACATGGCCGTGATGGGCGTCGGCGTCACGCTTTCCCATCAGGATGGTCAGCGGCTGGCCGACCACCTCGTCGCGGGCATAGCCGAACAGGGCCAGCATGGCGCGGTTGACGTCCACGATGGTGCCATGCTCGTCGGCGATCACCACGCCCTCGCCCGCGGTGTCCAGGATGGCCTTGAGCTGACGCTCGGCCACGTCCTTGGCGTGGCGGTTGGCCTCGCGCAGCTCCTGTTCCATCAGGTTGGCGGCCAGCCGGCTGACGCGGCGTTCGCGGTCGGCTTCCTCATAGGACTGGTTGACCAGTTCCAGCAGCGTATCGACGTCGATAGCGCCGTCGGGCGAGGCGCGGCGGGCCTTGCGGATCTGGCGTTCAAGCAGGGAATGCATCAGGCTTCACCGATGGTGGTGACCGTCATGGTCTGGTTGTGCAGCTCACAGCGGCCGGTGAAGCTGTGCGGCGCGATCTCGCCATAAGAATAAAAGCCGGTCATGACGGCCCGCCCGCCCAGGCTGTCGGCCACCGCCTCCACCTCGTCCGCGATGCGCTGGCCCATCAGAAGCTTGCGGCCGATGCAACTGACCAGCAGCGCCAGGGTGGCGCCGCGCGCCCCCGACAGGGCGGCGGCGTCGCCCGCCCGGCTGGCGCCCTCCACCAGCCCGTCGAAATGGCCGCGCATCAGTTGGGCCTCCCAGCCCTGGGGGATGTCGCCGGCAAAGGTCATGCTTTGCGTGTCCTCGTCGATGCCGACGATGGTGCGCACGATGGCGCTGTGCTCGTCGCCGCTGGGGCGCACCGCCAGCGGGAACAGCAGCGCGCTGCCCGGCAGGCCGGCCGCCTCGTCGCCCAGATAGCGCTTGTAGAGCGCCAGCGCCGGCCCGTGGTCCAGTTCGTACAGCACGTTGCCCGCCGACCGGGTGATGCGCCGGGCCGGCCC
This sequence comes from Pseudomonadota bacterium, assembly GCA_023426365.1. Lineage (GTDB taxonomy): Bacteria > Pseudomonadota > Alphaproteobacteria > Rhodospirillales > Magnetospirillaceae > Magnetospirillum. Next base: position 5,478 of record JAFAAW010000123.1, on the reverse strand, counting down.
GAAACGGTCCCAGCCGCCGAAACTGCCGCAGCCCAGCCGCAGCCCGTCGCCGTAAAGCCCGACGGCGACCGCCATTCCCTGCCGGGGCGCGCCGTCGCAGGCGACATAGGTGGTGCGGAAATCGGCGCCGTCGCCGGCCAGGCCGCCGGTGATCAGCACATCGGCCGGCAACACCTCGCGCAGGCCCTCGATCAGGCCGCTGCCGTTGGTGCGCATGCCGTCGGCCAGCACCAACACGGCGCGCAGCCCCTGGGCCGGCAGGCCCTCGGCCAGCGCACGGCCGGCGGCGCGGGACTGGCCGGATTCGTCCAGTTGGGCGGTGGCGACGGCGACACGGGCGCTGTCGAACCCTAGCGCGGTGGCGATCACGCTGCCGTCATGGACCTCGGCGCCCAGGATTTCGCCGCCAGTGGTGCAGCCGACGATCCGCGCGTGCGGGTAAAGCGCCGACAGATGGGCGTCGGCGCAGGCCTGTTGCCATGCGCCGGGGGCGGCGAAGCAGAAGACCAACTGCGCGTCACCGGCCGCGTCGTCGCCAACCCGGCGCCAACCGCCCGCCTGCGTCCACACCTGCTGGGCAATCCGCATCAATACCCCTCCTTGTCTCCTTGTACTGATACCAAAGCGGTATAAATGGCCTTTCGTCTGGTTATGAACGAATTTCAAACCATACCAGAACCTGTAGCCTCGGCATCCCTTTTGATCCGCCGCAGCATTGCTTATCTTGTCTTGAATTTTTCCAGCCAGGCAGAGTGTTCATGCCCCTAGACCGCACCGATTCCACCCCCGCCGCCATCCGCCGCAGCGACTACGCCCCGCCCGCCTTTCTGGTGGAACAGGTGGACCTGGACTTCATCATCGGCGAACGGCTGGTGGAGGTGCGCGCCGGCCTGCGCCTCGCGCGCAATCCCGACGCGGCCCCCGGCCAGCCGCTGGCCCTGGACGGCCAGGACCTGGACACCCGCCTGGTCACCCTGGACGGGCGCGAGCTGGCCGAGGGGGCCGACTACCGCATCGATGGCGAGCGGCTGATCATCGACACGGTGCCGGACGCCGCCTTCACGCTGGGCACCGTGGTGGTCATCGACCCCACCGCCAACACCGCGCTGGAGGGGCTGTACGTTTCCGGCGGCATGCTGTGCACCCAGTGCGAGGCCGAGGGCTTCCGCCGCATCACCTGGTATCCCGACCGCCCCGACGTGATGGCCCGCTTCCGCGTCGCCATCGAGGCCGAGCGCGCCCGCTTCCCGGTGCTGCTGTCCAACGGCAACCTGGTGGAGGAAACCACGCTTGACGGCGGCCGCCACCGCGCGGTGTGGCACGACCCCTTCCCCAAGCCCAGCTATCTGTTCGCGCTGGTGGCCGGCGATCTGGCACAGGTTCAGGGCGATTTCACCACCCGGTCGGGCCGCAAGGTGGCGCTTCGCTTCTGGGTCGAGCACGGCAACCAGGATCAGGTCGGCCACGCGCTGGCCTCGCTCCAGAAATCCATGGCCTGGGACGAACAGGTGTTCGGGCTGGAATACGACCTCGACATCTACAACGTGGTCGCGGTGTCGCACTTCAACATGGGGGCGATGGAGAACAAGAGCCTGAACATCTTCAACAGCAAATACGTGCTGGCGAAGCGCGAAACCGCCACCGACGGCGACTTCCTGGGCATCGAATCGGTGATCGCCCACGAATACTTCCACAACTGGACCGGCAACCGCGTGACTTGCCGCGACTGGTTCCAACTGACCCTGAAGGAAGGGCTGACGGTCTTTCGCGATCAGGAATTCTCGGCCGACATGAACAGCCGGGGCCTTCAGCGCATCGAGGATGTGCGGGCCTTGCGCGCCGCTCAGTTCCCCGAGGACAACGGGCCGATGGCGCATCCCATCCGCCCCGAATCCTATATCGAGATCAACAACTTCTACACCTCGACCGTCTACGAGAAGGGCGCCGAGGTGATCCGCATGATCCACACGCTGATCGGGCCTGCGGCGTTCCGCAAGGGCATGGACCTGTACTTCGCCCGCCACGACGGCAACGCGGTGACGTGCGAGGATTTCATCGCCGCCATGGAGGATGCCTCGGGCGTCGATCTGGGCCAGTTCCGCCACTGGTATTCCCAGGCGGGCACCCCCAAGGTCACCGCGCGCTGGAGCCATGACGCCGCCGCCCGCCGCCTGACGCTGACCCTGGCGCAAAGCACCCGCCCCACCCCGGGCCAGCCGGAAAAGCTGCCGTTCCACATCCCGGTGGCGATGGGTCTGGTGGGAGCGCAGGGCGACCTTCCCTTGCGGCTGGAGGGCGAGAACGCGGCCAGGGGCACCACCCGCGTGCTCAACCTGACCCTGCCCGAGCAGACCTTCGTGTTCGAGGACGTGGCCGACGCGGCGCTGCCGTCGCTGATGCGCGGGTTTTCCGCGCCGGTGGCGGTGGACGCGCCTTACGGCCTGTCCGATCTGGCCTGGCTGATGGCCAATGATTCCGACGCCTTCAACCGCTGGGACGCCGGCCAGGAACTGGCGATCAAGGTGATCCTGGCGCTGGTGGCCGACCGCGCCGCCGGCCGCCCCCTGGCGCTGGACGAGGGTTTCGCCGCCGCCTGGGGCAAGGTGCTGGCCGACCATGCCGCCGATCCCGCCTTCGCCGCCGAGGCGCTGTCCCTGCCCGGCTTTTCGGTGCTGGGCGAGCGCATGGAGGTGATCGACGTGGACGGCATCCTGGCCGCCACCAAATTCCTGGCCGCCGAACTGGGACAGCGCTTCGCGCCGCAATTGCTGCGCCTGCGCGAGGCGCTGGCCGAAGACGGCTTCGCCCTGACGCCCGAGGCCATCGGACGGCGGCGCCTGCGCAATGGCGCGCTGACCTTCCTGTGCCACGGCCGGCCGGCCGATGCCCGCCCCCTGGCCGAGGAGCAATTCCGCACTGCCACCAACATGACCGACCAGTTGGCGGCGCTGATGGGCCTGGTGGTGATCGGCGCCGAGGCGGCCGACCCCGCCCTGGCGGCCTTTTACCAGCAGTGGAAAGGCGAGCGTCTGGTGGTCAATAAGTGGCTAGCCATCCAGGCCATGGCCGATTGGCCCGACGTGCTGGCGCGCGTGCGCTCGCTGATGGAACATCCGGCCTTCGACGCCGGCGAACCCAACAAGGTCTATGCGCTGATCGGCGGCTTTGGCGGCAACCCCACCGCAGCCCACGCCGCCGACGGCTCGGGCTATGCCTTCCTGGCCGACCGGGTGATCGCGCTGGATTCGGCCAATCCCCAGGTGGCGGCCCGCATGGTGCGCGGGCTGATCCGCTGGAAGCGCTACGACCCCGCCCGCCAGGGCTTGATGCGCGCCCAGTTGGAGCGCATCCAGGCCAAGCCGGGACTGTCGCGCGACGTGGGCGAGATCGTCGCCAAGGCACTGGCCTGAGCGCAAACGACCAAGGGCGGGCCGACGAAGGGGTGGCCCGGCGGAGGAACGGAGCCACGACGCAACGGAGCGGCGGAGGAACGGAGCGACGGAGGGGCGGGCCGGCAGGCCCGTTCCCGCCCGCCGCATCGTGGCGGGTGGCAGCCCGTGCGGAAGGTGGTACCATCCCTTCGCGGGCGCAGGGCGCGGGGCGCGCTGCCCCGATGGGGCGCCCATCACCGATGGAGAGATCATGAAGGGCCTGGTTCTGGCCACCGGCGACGAGGCTTTGAAGGCCGAGGCGGAAGCCTATTTCACCAGCCTGGGCTACGGTTTTTCCAACGAACTGCCGGTGGAGCGCACGCCCGACTGGGCGCTGGCCGCCGATCTGGGCCTGCTGGCGCCACTGGCCTCGGGCCTGGCCAACCAGGATCTGGCCCGCCATTTCGGCCAGGTGGTGGCGCTGGCCGACAACAGCGGCTTTCACGCCCGCCTGCAGGCGGCGCGGCTGGGCGCCAGCGCCTTCCTGGAACGCCCGCTGACGGTGGCCGACATCTTCGACCTGCTGGAAGACGGCCCGCGCGCGGCGCAGGACCAACCCATCCGCGTGCTGATCGTCGATGACGACCCCATCGCCTCGCGCGTGACCAGCCGCCAGATGGAAATGGCCGGCATGCAGGTCAACACGGTGGACGACCCCGCCCAGGCGCTGGAGGCGCTGCGCCATTTCCGCCCCGATCTGGCGGTGGTCGATCTGTACATGCCGCAATGCTCGGGCACCGAACTGGCCCAGGTCATCCGCCAGATGGGCAGCTTCGACAGCCTGCCCATCATCTTCCTGTCGTCCGAGGGCGAACTGGCGGCCCAGATGAACGCGGTCAGCATCGGCGGCGACGATTTCGTCGCCAAGGGCACCCCCGCCGCATTGATGATCCCCCTGATCCGGTCGCGCGCCGAGCGCATGCGCCGGCTGCGCCGGCACCTGCTGTGCGACGGCATGACCCGCCTGCTGACCCACACCGCCTTCAAGGAGGCGGTGGACGAGGCGCTGGGCCAGCCCGGGCCGGTCTGCCTGGCCCTGGTCGATATCGACGGTTTCCGCGCCGTCAACGCCCAGCACGGCCATCCGGTGGGCGACGTGGTGATCAAGACGCTGGCCCGCATGCTGCGCCACCGCGTGCGCGGCCCCCATTCCGCCGGCCGCTTCGGCGGCGAGGAATTCGGCCTGCTGCTGCCCGGCCTGTCCCTGGGCGAGGCGGAAGCGCAGGTCGAGGACCTGCGCGCCACCTTTGCCGGGCTGTGGCATCATGGCCTGTGCGGGCGGTTTCAGTCGTCGTTCAGCGCCGGCGTGGCCGAACGCCGCCCCGGCGAGGACATGGAAGACCTGATCCAGCGCAGCCTGGCGGCGCTGGCGCGCGCCAAGGGCGAAGGCCGCAACCGTCTGGTCAAGGACGAAGCATGAGCAAACGCGTCTATCTGGCCGGTCCGGCCGTGTTCCACCCCGCCGCGCGCCAGGTGTTCGAATACCTGGTCGAGGTGTGCGCCCGCCACGGCCTCGAGGCCATCACGCCGGAAACCGGCGACCTGGACCTTTCGGCGCCCGACCGTGGGGCGGTGGCGGCGGCCATCCGCGCCCAGAACCTGGACAAGATCCGGGCGGCCGACGCGGTGATCGCCTGCATCTCGCCGTTCCGCGGCCCCGGCGCCGATGCCGGCACCGCGTGGGAGATGGGCTATGCCGAGGCGCTGGGCAAGCCGGTGGTGGCGTGGAGCGAGGAGGCGGGCGATTATCGCTCGCGCGTGGCCGCCGACGTGGACCCCAAGGGCGTCTATTGGTGCCGCCAGCACGGCATGATCGTCGAGGATTTCGGCCTGACCGACAACCTGATGCTGACCGCCGGACCCGTGCCCGCGGAACGGGATTTCGAGGCCGCCGTCAAGGCCGCGGCCACGCTGCTGTCGTCCTAGGCTGATTCGACATTCAGCGGCAGCCACATCGGCAGCGTTGCGAGGCATAGGAACGCCATGAAGTTGGCGGGCTTGCGGTCGTAGCGGGTGGCGATACGGCGGAAGTGCTTGAGTTTGTTGA
>JAFAAW010000066.1 GCA_023426365.1 Pseudomonadota bacterium | reverse complement strand
GAGATGAGTGAACTTGCGGGACGTTTTGAGGCTGCGGTTGGGGGGATTGTGGGTCATCTGTCGTCGGCGGCGACGCAGATGGAGGCGACGGCGCAGTCGATGACGCAGATCACCGACCGCTCGACCTCGCAGGCGGTGACGGTCTCGGCCGCCGCCGAGCAGACCTCGGCCAACGTGCAGACGGTGGCGGCGGCCAGTGACGAGATGAACCAGTCCATCGAGGAGATCGGCCGCCAGGTGGCGCGCTCGGCCACCATGACCGACGACGCCCGGCGCGAGGCAGAGCTGGTCAACCGCCGGGTGGAAAGCCTGGACCGCGCCGCCCGCGACATCGGCGCGGTGGTGGACCTGATCACCGACATCGCCGGCCAGACCAACCTGCTGGCGCTGAACGCCACCATCGAGGCGGCGCGGGCCGGCGAGGCCGGCAAGGGCTTCGCCGTGGTCGCCAACGAGGTCAAGCACCTGGCCAACCAGACCAGCCGCGCCACCGACGACATCTCGGCGCAGATCGCCGGCATGCGCGAGGCGACCAGCCACGCGGTCGAGGCGGTGCGCGCCATCGCCGGCATGATCCGCGACATCAACGACAATTCGACCGGCATCGCGGTCGCCACCGAACAGCAATCGGCGGCGGTGGCCGAGATCAGCCGCTCGATCCGCGACGTGGCGGCCAGCGTGCAGACCGTGGCCAACACCATCGGCGAGGTCAGCGAGGTGGCCGGCACCGCCACCGAGGCCGCCAATCAGGTCCTGGTGGCCGCCGGCGACCTGGCGGCGCGCACGGTGGGCATGAACGACGACATCGACGCCTTCGTCGCCCGGGTGTGTTCGGGCATCCGCAACCAATAGTCAGAGCTGTCGCCCGGCCGAACGGCAGGGGAGGGCCATGGCGGCTTTCCCCTTGCGAAGCGTCGCCGCGTTGCGGTAAACCTACACCTCCGACGGAGGTCATTTTTCATGTCTGGTCGCTTCGCCATCGCCATCGCGATTGACGGCCTGGGCACCGCCCAGGGCGCGACGTCTGTCGTCACCACTAAAACCGGCACCAAGATCACCGACTAGCGCGGGCCGGTTCGTCACGACTGCATCAAGGCCCGCGGACAGTTCCCGCGGGCTTTCGCGTAATGGGGAAGGCGCTCGGGGCGAAGACCAGGGCTCCACATAACGGAGAGTAGGGATCATGGGTTACAAGGTTGCTGTCATCGGCGCCACCGGCAACGTGGGTCGTGAAATTCTCAAGACGCTGGCCGAGCGCAATTTCCCCGCCGACGAGGTGGTGGCGCTGGCGTCGTCGCGTTCCGTGGGCAAGGAAGTGTCGTTCGGCGACGACAAGATCCTCAAGGTCCAGGACCTGGAAACCTATGACTTCAAGGGCACCGACATCGCCCTGTCGTCGCCCGGCGCCAAGGTGTCGGCCATCCACAGCCCGCGCGCGGCGGCCGCCGGCTGCGTGGTGATCGACAACACCTCGCATTTCCGCATGGACCCCGACATCCCGCTGGTGGTTCCGGAAGTGAACCCCGAGGCGATCGGCCAGTACAAGACCAAGGGCATCATCGCCAACCCCAATTGCTCGACCATCCAGATGGTGGTGGCGCTCAAGCCGCTGCACCAGTTGGGCGGCATCAAGCGCGTGGTGGTGTCCACCTACCAGTCGGTGTCGGGCGCCGGCAAGGAAGGCATGGACGAACTGTTCGAGCAGACCCGCGGCGTCTATGTGAACGACCAGCGCGAGCCGGTTAAGTTCGCCAAGCCCATCGCCTTCAACCTGATTCCGCAGATCGACGTCTTCATGGACGACGGCTCGACCAAGGAAGAATGGAAGATGGTGGTCGAGACCAAGAAGATCCTGGACCCCAAGATCAAGGTGAACGCCACCTGCGTGCGCGTGCCGGTGTTCGTCGGCCATTCGGAATCGATCAATGTCGAGTTCGAAAAGCCGGTGTCGGTCGAAGAGGCCCGCGCCGCCCTGGAAGCCGCCCCCGGCGTGGTGGTGCTGGACCGTCGCGAACCCGGCGGCTACATCACCCCGATCGAATGCGTGGGCGAGGACGCCACCTATGTCAGCCGCATCCGCCAGGACCCCACCATCGACAACGGCCTGTCGTTCTGGTGCGTGTCGGACAACCTGCGCAAGGGTGCCGCGCTGAACGCGGTGCAGATCGCCGAAGTGCTGGTCCGCGACTTCCTCAAGAAGTAAGCCGGCCCGCTTGGCTCACGGACGGCGGAACCGCAAGGTTCCGCCGTTTTTGTTTGGACCATGGCGCGTCAACTCTGACGCATGCTGGTGTGGTTTTCTGGTTGGCCCTTGCGCGGGACGCGCGCCTCCGCGCGCTTGGCCGCCGCCGCGATGGCGGCAGATCGCGGCTGTGCGCCAGATGTAGCGCTTGTGGCTCTATAGCAACGCGCCTCAAATATGAGGCGCGTTGCTCTGGCGCCCATTGCGGGCGCGGCCAAGCCGCCGGAGGCGGCGCCCGGCGAGGGCAAGAATTACAAGCGTTAGACCGTGGTGCACATTTTGGGCAGCACGGTCTAACGTGCCGCCGCCTCAGGCGGGGAAGGTGACGGTCAGGCGGGTGCCGGGGCCGGTGCTCCAGGCCATCCGGCCCTCCAACTGGCGGGTCAGCGAATTGAGGATGGTCATGCCCAGGCCGCGCTTGGCATCGGCCGTCATGCCGACGCCGTCGTCGCACAGCACGAACACCATGTGGTCGCCCTCGCGCGACAGCCCCATCTGGATGTGGCCGCCGCGCTGGTCGGGAAAGGCGTGCTTGAGCGCGTTGGTGAGCGCCTCGTTGGCCAGCAGCGCCAGCGGCACCGCCTGGTCCAGCACCAGCTTGATGTCGGCGGCCTGGATGGAGATGGCGATGCCGCGCCCCTCGGCGCCGTAGGTCTGGCCCACACTGGCGGCCAGTGCGCACAGATAGGAATCCACCGAGACTTCGGACGCCTGGTTCTGCTCGTACAGGATCTGGTGCACCAGCCCCATGGATTGCAGGCGCGACAGCGCCTCGTCGAAGGCGGCGCTGATGGCGGGGTCGCGGGCGTGCACCGCCTGCATGGTCAGGAAGCTGGCGATGATCTGGAGGTTGTTCTTCACCCGGTGGTGGATTTCCTGGAACAGGATTTCCTTGTCCGCCAGCAGCGCCTCGGCCCGCGCGCGCAGGCTGGCCTCGCGCTGCAACGTGGCCGACAGCTTGGACGCCACCGCCAGGAACGCGGCCAGGATCACGGCCGCGATCACGCCGTTGCGCAAGGTGCGCTCGCGCCAGCCGGCGAAGATCTGCTTGACCGGAATGCCGGCCACCACCACCAGCGGCTGGCCGGCCATGCGCCGATAGACCCACAGCCGCTCCATGTCGTCATAGATGGTGACCGCCTGATAAAGGCCGCTGGGGGCGCGGGCAAGCTGGTTCAACAGCAATTGCGGCTTGGGAAAGGTCTCCTGCCCGGGCGGCAGGATGGAACGCATGACCAGGCTGCCGTCATCGCGGTAGATGGCGAACACGGTGTCGGGCACGGACGACAGATTGCGGTAGAAATCGATGAAGTAGCTTGCCTTCAGCGACACCTGGATGCCGCCGAGGAAGCGGCCGGCCTGGTCTTGCAGGCGGCGCGACACGGTGAAGAACGGCTCCTTGCGCAGCCGCCCCCAGATCAGCGGGCCGATGAAATTGGCGGCGCCGTCGCGCAGCGCGGTGTAATAGGCGCGGTCGCCCACGTTCATGCCGCCCGGCGGCAGATCGTAGCTGGAGGCGCGAACCCGGGCGTCGGCATCGAAAATCCACACCGAATCCCACATGGGAAGATCGGCGGTCAGCCGTTTCAGGGCCGCGCCGTCGGCCGGCATCGCCATCTGCGCCGGGGTGCGGCGCCCCATCAGGTCCTGAAGGCGCGACAATTGCAGATCGCCGGCCAGCAGGGCCGCGCCGGTATGCTCCTCCATCAGTCGCGCGATTTCGCCCAGGTCGTCGCCGGCCTCCGCCCGGGTGGCCTTGCGGTCGTGCCATGCGGAAAGGGCGAAAGCGCCACACATGGCGACGGTCAGCGCGGCAACCACCAGGCGGAAATAGCGAGTGGACGGCATCCAAGGGTTCCTGTTCGATGGCTACCCTTAGCGGTACGACGGCTGTCTAACAAGCTGTGGAGAAGGATTAGTTCCTTCGCGCTATCCCCTGGATGGCGGTGGTAAGGGGCCTCCTCGACCACTGGGGGGGGAGGGAAGGGTGGAGGAGGCCCCGGCCTTCGCCGTTTGACCGGCGGGTTGGCTTGGGTGCGACCATATGGCCTCTTGACCTATCGATCCAATGGCTTATTTGATTTTCAGAAATCGACGGAGGCGATCAGTTGAAGATTCTGCCCACCTTGCGCCAGTTGCGTTATCTGGTGGCCCTGGCCGAGCACCGCCATTTCGGTCGTGCCGCCGAGAGCTGCCTTGCCACCCAATCCACCCTGTCGGCCGGCTTGCAGGAGCTTGAGAACCTGCTGGGCGTGGTGCTGGTGGAGCGGACCAAGCGCAAGGTCATGCTGACCCCCATCGGCGAGGAGGTGGTGGCGCGCGCCCACCAGGTGCTGCGCGGCGCCGAGGAGATCGCCGATCTGGCGGCGGCGGCGGCGGAGCCGCTGTCGGGGCCGCTGCGGCTGGGGGTGATCCCGACCATCGGACCCTTCGTGCTGCCGCGCGTGCTGCCCCATCTGCGGGCGTCCCATCCCGGCCTGCGCCTCTATCTGCGCGAGGACCTGACCGCGCGTCTGCTGGAGCGGCTGGGCAGCGGCGATCTGGACGTGGTGCTGATCGCGCTGCCCTACCACGCCCCCGACATCGAGACGCTGGAAGTGGCGGAGGACCCCTTCGTGCTGGCCTGCCCGCCCGACCACCCGCTGGCGGCCAAGCCCGACCTGCGCTCGGCCGATCTGATGGGCGCCGAATTGCTGCTGCTGGAGGAGGGGCACTGCCTGCGCGACCATGCGCTGGCCGCCTGTCATCTGCCCGGCCCGGCGCGCGGCGAGGGCGTGCTGGGCACCAGCCTGCCCACGCTGGTGCAGATGGTCGCCAACGGCCTGGGCGTCACCCTGCTGCCCAAGATGGCGGTGGACAGCGGCGTGCTGGCCGGCACCGATCTGGTCACCCGCCCTATCGCCGATGCCGGCGTGCGCGGCATCGGCCTGGCATGGCGGCCCAGCAGCCCGCGCAAGGCGGATTTCCGCGCGCTGGCGGCGGTGTTGGGCGGCCAGCCTGCCTGAGGAAACGAAAGGGGCGCGGTCTCCCGCGCCCCTTGCACAAGCCAGCGGTCGCCTGCAACTCAGTCGAACAGGCTCGACACCGAGCGTTCTTCCGAGATGCGCTGGATGGATTCGGCCATCAGCGGGGCGATGGTGATCTGGCGGATGTTGTGGGCCATCTTCACCGCCTCGGTGGCGGGGATGGAATCGGTGATCACCAGTTCCTCCAGCGGGCTGGAGGTGACGCGGGCCACCGCGCCGCCCGACAGCACGCCGTGGGTGACATAGGCCGACACCGACACCGCGCCCGCCTTCATCAGGGCGGCGGCGGCGTTGCACAGCGTGCCGGCGGAATCGACGATGTCGTCCACCATGATGCAGCGGCGGCCCTTGACGTCGCCGATGATGTTCATGACCTCGGACACGCCGGCGCGCTCGCGGCGCTTGTCGATGATGGCCAGATCGGCGTCGATGCGGCTGGCGATGGCGCGGGCGCGCACCACGCCGCCCACGTCGGGCGACACGATCATGACGTTCTCGTAGCGGGCGCGGATGTCGTTGGTGAACACCGGCGCGGCATAGAGGTTGTCGAGCGGGATGTCGAAGAAGCCCTGGATCTGGCCCGAATGCAGGTCCAGCGTCACCACGCGGTCGGCGCCGGCGGTGGTGATCAGGTTGGCCACCAGCTTGGCCGAGATGGGGGTGCGCGGGCCGGACTTGCGGTCCTGGCGGGCATAGCCGAAATAGGGGATCACCGCGGTGACGCGGCGGGCGGAGCCGCGCTTCAACGCGTCCAGCGTGATCAGCAGCTCCATCAGATTGTCGTTGGTCGGGTAGCAGGTGGACTGGATGACGAAGACGTCCTCGCCGCGGACGTTCTCGTGGATTTCGACGAACACCTCCATGTCCGAAAACCGGCGGATCGACCCCTTGGTGATGCCGATGTTGAGGTATTCGGCAATCGCTTCCGCGAGGGGACGATTGCTGTTGCAGGCGAGGATCTTCATGATGTTGCTACCCGTGCGCGCAAGATTCGAGACCAAATGCCGACGATTCGGCAATTACCCCAAGCGGCGCGAGATTCATGGCCGGAACTTCGTGACGTGCGGCCACTTCGCGCCTTGATTTTTCTGCTTTCTCGAACCGGCCCTCGTATATCAGCAGGGCACTTTTATGTAAACTGGATTAGGGCGATTTGCGCTTCGCCGCACCACCCGTATCGGCCAGAACCACCTGGATCACGCCGGCGGCGCCGCCCTCGGCGATATCGCGCGCCATGCTTCCCCAGCTCTGCGACAGCCTGCCGCGCGGCACGCTGCCATCCTGGGCGATGCTGCCCAGTTCGGCTTTGTCCGACGCGCGCCGGACGGTCCACGCCACCCCCACCGTTTCCTCGCCGGGCAGGCCGGGGGTGATGGTCACCTTGCCCTCGACCATATAGTCGGCCCCATCGTCCTTGACCAGAACGCCGCCCCGTCCGAGCGCGCGGCGAATGGCCTCGGTCAGCGCCTTGTCGCCGTCGCCGGGCAGGCCGCGCAACGGCACCACCGCCACCTTGGGCCGGGTGTCGGTGATCGCCGGCTGCGGCTGCGGCGCGCGCACCGGCAGGCCATCGGGGTCGGCCATCGGCGCGGCCAGGGCCTGGGCGGCGCCCACGGCGGCGCGCTTCATCAGGACCGGGTTGTTCTGGGCCAGGGTGGCGCGGGGCACGCTGTGCACGGCGCTGGCCGCCTCGGTGCCGTCGGGGGCCTTCAGCGTCCAGCGCACGTCGATGATCTTGCCGCCGTCGCTTACGCTGCCATCCACCACATGGCCGAAGGCGGGGCCGTCATGCACCAGGGCGGGCACCTCCTGGTCCTCGAGCGCGCGCACCAGCGCCTCGGCCAGGGCCTTGCCTTCGGCATCGGCGCTGGGCGGCCGCACGGTCACGCCGCGCGTCATCTTGGGGCGCGCCAGCCGCGGCACGTCGTCGTCATGGCGGAAAGGCTGGGGAATGTCGCCACAGGCGGCCGTTGCCGCCGCCAGCGTCAGCGCCAGCGCCGCCGTCAGCTTCACGACGCCACCATGGCGACGCAGGTCACCAGCGAGCCGATGGCGATGAACGCGAACAGCATCATCAGGTGTGGCATGGCTCAGCGATCCAGCATGATGACCGACAATTGGCGACCGTAATCGGGTTCGTTGCGCAAGGTGGCGCGGCGATAGCTGAAGAAGCGGGCCTCGTCGCGGCAGGTGTCGGCGGGCACGCGGGTGACGTCCACCACGCCCAGGCGCGACAGCTTGCGCGACACATAGCCGGGCAGGTCGAACAGCCAGTGCCCCTCGCGCCGGCTGGGGGCGAAGAAGTCGCGGTTCTGCGGCTCCTCGGCCAGGAAGGGGGCGGGAAAGTCGGGGCCGACCTCGTACGAGCGCTGGCCGATGCACGGACCCATGGCGGCGACGATGTTGCGCTTCTTGGCGCCCAGCGCCACCATCCTGTCCACGGTGTTGTCGAGGACGCCGCCGATCGCGCCCTTCCAGCCGGCATGGGCGGCGCCCACCACGGTGCCGCGCCGGTCGGCGAACAGCACGGGGACGCAATCGGCGGTCAGGATGCCCAGGCCCAGTCCCGGCGTGGCGGTGACCATGGCGTCGGCCTTGGGGCGCGCGCCCTCGGCCCACGGCGCTTCCACCACCACCACCTCGGGGCTGTGGACCTGGTGCACGGTGACCAGGGCGCCCACCTCCAGGTCCATCATGGCCATGGCGCGCGCCCGGTTCTCGGCCACCGCCGCCGGGTCGTCGGCGGAGCCCGGCCCGCAATTCAACGAGGCATAGATGCCCTGCGATACGCCGCCTTCCCGGGTGAAGAAGGCATGGCGGATTCGGTTGACCTCGTTCAAAGCGGACAGGGTGATCATGGAAGACCTTTTAAGACGCGAATCCGATGGGGGCCGGCAGCATCGGGCTTGCCAGCGCCAGGACCTTGAACAAGGTGCCCATTTCGCCAGGATCGATCAAGCGCCGCATCTGGCCGGCGATGTCGGCCGCCACCTTGGGTCCGCCGGCCTGGGCCAGCATGGCGGCGCGCGACTGGATGCCCAGCGCGCACAGGAAATCGCCCTGGGTCACCGGCCCCCAGGCCCGCGCCGGCACCGCCGCCGCCGCCAGGGATTCGAAATCCACGTGGGCGGTCAGATCGGCGCTGCCCGGCGCCTCCAGCACCGGGTGGAAGCGATGGCGGCTGACCGCCTGCAAGGTGTCGCCCACCCCCGACAGGACGTGGCCGTAATCGATGATCAGCGCCGCCCCCGGCATCCGGTTCAGGCGGCGGCCCAATGCGGCCGCCAGTTCGCGCCCCTGCGGGCAGGTTTCCGCGATGGCGCCGTCGGCGGCGGCCAGCACCTCGGGCGGCAGCTCGGGCACCGTCGGCGGACCGGGCACGAAGGCGAAGCCGTCGCCGGCCAGCCCGACCATGCGCTCGCGCCAGACGCCGCCCTGCTTCTCGAACTGGCGGATGGGCAGGGCGTCGAACAATTCGTTGGCGACCACGATCAGCGGGCCGTCGGGCAGGTCCTGGAACCGCTCCACCCAATGCACGTCGCGCCCGGCCAGGGTGTCGCGCTGCTTGGCGCGCAGGCGCGGGCTGGTTTCCACCAGCCACACCTCGGCCGCCTTGAGGAAGGGCGGCACCATGGCGGCGGCGCGCAGCAGGTCGGCCATCAGGGTGCCGCGCCCCGGTCCCAGCTCGGCCAGCACCACGCGGCCGGGGCTGCCCAGCGATTGCCAGGTCATCGCCGCCCACAGCCCGATCAGTTCGCCGAACATCTGGCTGATCTCGGGCGCGGTGGTGAAATCGCCGCCCGCCCCGAACGGTTCGCGCGTCGTGTAATAGCCGTGCTGGGGGTGGCCCAGCGCCTCGGCCATGTAATCGGCCACCGTGATCGGGCCGCCCGACCGGATGCGTTCGGCCAGGATGCCGGTCAGCGCACTCATCAGGGGCGCCGGCCGTATTTGTGCGCCCACCACACCACGCCGGCCCCGGCCAGGATCAGCGGCACCGACAGCAACTGGCCCATGGTGGCGCCGCCCCACAGAAAGCCCAGATGGGCGTCGGGCTGGCGGAAGAACTCGCCGATGATGCGGGCGATGCCGTAGCCCATCAGGAACACGCCGGCCAGCGTGCCGCGATGGTCGCGCACGTCGCGCTTGCGCCACAGCAGGAACAGCACCACGAACAGCGCCAGCCCCTCCAGCCCGGCCTGGTAAAGCTGGCTGGGATGGCGGGGGTCGGGGCCGCCGCCGGGAAAGATCATGGCCCAGGGGACGTCGGGGGCGACGCGGCCGAACAATTCGCCGTTGATGAAATTGGCGATGCGGCCAAAGAACAGCCCGATGGGCACCGCGCAGCACACCACGTCGCCGATGGCGAACAGGTTGAGGCCGCGGCGCCTGGCGAACAGGATGATGGCGACGATCACGCCCAGCGCGCCGCCGTGGAAGGCCATGCCGCCATGCCACAGCATGAAGATTTCCGCCGGATGCGTCAGGTAATAGCCGGGCTTGTAGAACAGCACGTAGCCCAGGCGGCCGCCCAGCACCACGCCCAGCGTGGCCCACACCAGGAAATCGTCCACGTCCGCCTCGCGCATGGCATGCGGGGGCTTGGACACCAGCCACTTGACGTAGCGCCAGCCCAGCATCAGCCCGGCGATGTAGGCGATGGCGTACCAGCGGATGGCGAACGACCCCAGCTCGATGGCGATGGGGTCGATGTGGGGATAGGCGATGGCCAGCATCAGCGGTACCGGTCGGGACGGTCGAGGAAGTTCTGCACGTACTGGGTCACGCCGTCCTCGAGCGAGGTGAACGGGCGGTCATAGCCCGCCGCGCGCAGGCGGCTCATGTTCGCCTCGGTGAAGTACTGGTACTTGTCGCGGATCGCCAGCGGCGTGTCCTGGAACTTGATCTTGGGTTCCTTGCCCAGCGCGCGGTAGACCGCGCCGGCCAGGTCCAGGAAGGTGCGCGCCTTTCCGGTGCCCACGTTGAAGATGCCGCTGACCTGCGGGTTGTCCAACAGCCACATCATGACGTTGACCACGTCGCCCACCCAGATGAAGTCGCGCATCTGGCCGCCATCCTTGTATTTCGGATTGTGCGAGCGGAACAACTGGTAGGCGGCGTCTTCCTTGGCGTGGGGATAGACCTGGGAGACCACGCTTTGCTGGCCGCCCTTGTGGTATTCGTTGGGGCCGTAGACGTTGAAGAACTTGAGGCCGGCGAATTGCGGCGGCCGGCGCGACCCCTGCTGGATCTTGCGCGCCACCCGGCGGTCGAACAGATGCTTGGACCAGCCATAGGCGTTCATGGGATGCAGATTGGCCAGGTGCTTGATCGACCAGTCGTCGTCGAAGCCGGCGCTGCCGTCGCCATAGGTTGCCGCACTGGACGCGTAGATGAAGCGCACGTTGGACATGGCGCACCACTTCCACAGCGCCAGGCTCAGCGAGAAATTGTTGGCGGCGATCTTGTCGGCGTCGGTCTCGGTGGTGGCCGAGATGGCGCCCATGTGGAAGATCACCTGGACGTTCTTGCGATTGGCCTCGAGGAAGTCGAACAACTGCTCGGGATGAACGATGTCGGCGATCTCGCGCTTGGCGATGTTCTTCCACTTGTCGTTGGACCGCAGGCGGTCGCACACCACCAGCTTGCCCGCCCCGCGCTCTTCCAGCGCGGCCAGGACGTTGGATCCGATGAAACCGGCACCTCCGGTGACGACGATCATGCTCGGCAGCTCCTTTAAGGCCTTCGGCCGTTTATAGGCCGGGGCGCAGGCGCGGGCAAGCGCAGGCGCTTTCTTGCAATTCCCCGCCCGGCCCCCATAATATCGCCGCCTTATTCATTGAAAGAGCGTATGCCATGCAGACCCAGAACCCCTTTTTCGACGATCTCGCCCGCATGGCCGGCGGCGCGCTGGGGGCGTTGTCTGGTCTGAAGGGCGAAATCGAGGCCCTGGTGCGCCAGCAGTTCGAACGCGTGATGGCCGGCGCCGACATGGTTCCGCGCGACGAGTTCGAGGCGGTGCGCGCCCTGGCTATCAAGGCCCGCACCGAGCAGGAAGACCTGGAGGCCCGCGTGGCCGCCCTGGAAGCGAAGATCGCCGAACTGACGGCTGCCAAGTCTTCGTAACTATACGCAACAACAGTGTCGCATTTCGCCCCCTCACCGATGGCATAAGCCGTCGGTGGTGCGCGAATTGGCCATTTATCCACAACAAAAGCGAAGTAGAGGGCGGATAATGCCTTGCACCGTCGGGATGGCTGCGGTTAGCCTGCCGATTGTGCGCAGGGATTATGTCGGCCACTACCTTTAGGTTCTGGCCGGCGCTCACAGCAGAAGCCCAGCCATGGAGGGCTAAGGCATGTCGATTTCCCTCGTCTATGAGGAAGACGCCCCGATCAACCCTCTCGACATCGTCGAGCAGTTCGTCACGGCCAACGACTGGGCGTTCGATCGCCGTTCCGACGAGGAGCTGGCGGTCGAGGTGCCGGGCAAATGGTGCAATTACTCGCTCTATTTCGCGTGGCGCGAGGACATGGGCGGCATGCATTTCACCTGCGCCTTCGACATGAAGGTGCCCGAGGCCAAGCGCGGCCCGATCTTTGAATTGCTGGCCCTGGTCAATGAAAAGCTGTGGCTGGGCCATTTCGGCCTGTGGGAGGAAGAGGGCGTGCCCATGTTCCGCCACACCTCGCTGCTGCGCGGCTCGGCCGGCTTCGTGCCCGAACAGATCGAGGATCTGATGGACATCGCCGTGACCGAGTGCGAGCGCTTCTATCCGGCCTTCCAGTTCGTCATCTGGGGCGGCAAGACCGCGCGCGAGGCGGTGGCCGCCTCGCTGCTGGAGACGGTGGGCGAAGCCTGAAGGGCAAGCGGGCCCGGGCGCGATGCGCGGCGGGCGACGCAGGTATGAGGACAGGCGGGCACGCGGGGCATTCCCTTCGTGCCCGTTCGTGTTTAAAGCTGTGGCCATCTTTTTGACCTTGTGGGGGATCGCGCCGTGACCCGTGTTCTGTTGGTCGGCTGTGGCAAGATGGGTTCCGCCATGCTGGCGGGCTGGCTGGAACGGGGCATCGACCCCGCCGGCGTCGTGGTGGTGGAGCCGGGGACGGCCGCCCGCGACGCCTTTGCGCCGCGCGGGGTGACGGTGGTGGATGACGCCGCGGCCATCGGGCGCGCCTTCCAGCCCGATGTGGTCGTGCTGGCGGTCAAGCCGCAGGTGATGGCCGACGTGGCCCCCGCTTACGCGCGCTTCACCTCGGGCGTGTTCCTGTCCATCGCCGCCGGCAAGAAGCTGGACTTCTTCGAAAATCTGTTGGGCGACGCGGCCATCGTGCGCGCCATGCCCAACACCCCGGCCGCCGTGCAGGCCGGCATCACCGTGTGCGTCGCCAATGGCCGCGTCGATGCCGCCCGCCGCGCCGCCTGCCAGGTGCTGCTGGAATCGGTGGGCGAGGTCGCCTGGATCGAGGACGAGGCCCTGATGGATGCGGTCACCGCCGTGTCCGGCTCGGGGCCGGCCTATGTGTTCCTGCTGGCCGAGGTGATGGCCAAGGCGGGCGCCGCCGCCGGCCTGCCGGCCGATCTGGCCACCCGGCTGGCGCGCGCCACCGTGTGGGGGGCGGGGCAGTTGCTGAACCAGTCGCCGGAAACCAGCGAACAATTGCGCATCAACGTCACCAGCCCCGGCGGCACCACCGCCGCCGCCCTGGCCGTGCTGATGCAAGACGGGTCCGGCTTTGCCGAACTGATGACCGAAGCGGTGGCCGCCGCCACCCGGCGCGGCAAGGAACTGGCGGGCTGAGCATGCGCGTGCCGGTGTCCTGAGCCGCCGCTCCGCCCTACAGATACACCTCGTTGACGTCGATGGTGCTGGCCCGCCCGATCTGGTCGTAATGGCGGGCCAGCCAGTTTTCGGCGGCTCTTTGGCCGGCGCGGAACAAAAGGTCCAGGAAGGCCGGCTCGGCGTTGAATTTCGAGCTGGCGTGCAGGCCGCTCATCAAATCCTCGTCCTCGATCATGTGGATGTGGGTGCGGCGCACCCCGGCCAGCCGGTCGATCCAGCCGCGGTCGTACAGCGCGGTGATGAAGGCCAGCGCGTGCATTTCGCGCATCACGCTGGAATTGAAGCTGATTTCGTTGATGCGGTGCAAGATGGCGTCCGCCGTCACCGGCACCTGGCGGCAGCCCATGGGGTTGACCTGGACGATCACCACTTCGGCGCCGTGGCGGTGGCGCATCAGCGGGTGGATGGCCGGATTGGCCACATAACCGCCATCCCAATAGGGCTGGCCGTCGATGTCCACCGCCCGGAACAAGTGCGGCAGGCAGGTGGAGGCCAGGATGACGTCCTCGCTCATCTCGGCGGCGGTGAAGATGCGCACCTTGCCGGTGCGCACGTTGGTGGCCGACACGTACAGATCCATCGGCGGATCGCGGCGCAGGGCGTCGTAGTCGATCAGCCCGTCGAGCGCCGCGCGCAAGGGGTGGATGTCGAGCGGGTTGAGCTGATAGGGCGAGAACAGCCGCAGCACCGCCTCGCCCCATTGGTAGGCCGGCGACCATTGCAGCCCCCAGCCGGGCAACAGGCGGTCCAGCAAGGTGGGTTGCAACGGGCTGGCGCGCCCCATCTCGCCCAGGCCCCGCCAGAAGCGGGCCAGCCGGTCGCGGGCGCCGTCGCGGCCGCCCGCCGCCATGCCGCACACGGTCAGCGCCCCGTTGATGGCGCCGGCCGAGGTGGCGCTGATGGCGGCCACCCGCAGGCGGTCGTCGGCCAGCAGCCGGTCCAGCACGCCCCAGGTGAATGCGCCGTGGGTGCCTCCGCCCTGCAGGGCCAGGGTGACGGTCTTGGCTGCCATGCCGGCTGCGATCCGTTCAGGTTGCGGTGCGGGTCATGCCCTTCACCTGGGCAGAGGGTGCGGGCGGGGCAAAGCCTCGGATGGAGAGTTCTCCATCGGCGCAGGTAGCGGCGACGGACTGGCGAAACGGCGCAAACGGCCTAATATAGGGGAACCATGGCAAGCATCCCCGTCCTCGACTTCATTGAACGGCCGCAACTTCCCACCGGGCCGGCCCGGTTCGAGCTGGTGTCCGACTACAAGCCGTCGGGCGACCAGCCCGCCGCCATCGCCGAGCTGACCGAAGGGGTGCGGCGCGGCGACCGCGATCAGGTGCTGCTGGGCGTCACCGGCTCGGGCAAGACCTTCACCATGGCGCATGTGATCGCCAACATGGGGCGCCCCACCGTGGTGCTGGCGCCCAACAAGACGCTGGCGGCGCAGCTTTACGCCGAGATGAAGAGCTTTTTCCCCAACAACGCGGTGGAATACTTCGTCTCGTACTACGACTACTACCAGCCCGAAGCCTATATCCCGCGCACCGACACCTATATCGAGAAGGATTCCCAGATCAACGAACAGATCGACCGCATGCGCCATGCGGCGACCCGGGCGTTGCTGGAGCGGCGCGACGTGATCATCGTCGCCTCGGTGTCGTGCATCTACGGCATCGGTTCGGTGGAATCCTATGCCCGCATGACCATTCCGCTGAAGGTGGGCGAGAGCTACGACCAGCGCGACCTGCTGAAGCGGCTGGTGGAACTGCAATACACCCGCAACGACGCCGCCTTCGAGCGCGGCACCTTCCGGGTGCGCGGCGACAGCCTGGAGATCTTCCCCGTCCACTACGAGGACCGCGCCTGGAAGCTGTCGTTCTTCGGCGACGAGCTGGAAGGCATCGCCGAATTCGACCCGCTGACCGGCGAGAAGACGGTGGCGCTGACCGAGGTGGTGGTCTATCCGTCCAGCCACTACGTGACGCCGCGGCCGACCATCACCCAGGCCATCAAGGGCATCAAGGCCGAGCTGAAGGACACCGTCGAGCGCTTTCAGAAGGAGGGCAAGCTGCTGGAAGCCCAGCGCATCGAGCAGCGCACCACCTTCGACCTGGAGATGCTGGAGACCACCGGCCATTGCAAGAGCATCGAGAACTATTCGCGCTATCTGACCGGGCGCCGCCCGGGCGACCCGCCGCCCACCCTGTTCGAATACCTGCCGCCCGACGCGCTGTGCATCGTCGATGAATCCCACGTCACCGTGCCGCAGATCGGCGGCATGTACCGCGGCGACTATGCGCGCAAGTCCATCCTGGCGGAATTCGGCTTCCGCCTGCCGTCGTGCATCGACAACCGCCCGCTGAAATTCGAGGAATGGGACACCATGCGGCCGCAGACCGTGCTGGTGTCGGCCACCCCCGGCCCGTGGGAGATGGACCGCACCGGCGGCGTGTTCACCGAACAGGTGATCCGCCCCACCGGCCTGGTGGACCCGGTCTGCATCGTCCGCCCGGTCGAGCATCAGGTGGACGACCTGCTGGCCGAGGTGCGCGAGGTGTCGCGCAAGGGCATGCGCACGCTGGTCACCGTGCTGACCAAGCGCATGGCCGAGGACCTGACCGAATACCTGCACGACCACGGCGTGCGCGTGCGCTATCTGCATTCCGACATCGACACGCTGGAGCGCATCGAGATCATCCGCGACCTGCGGCTGGGCGCCTTCGACGTGCTGGTGGGTATCAACCTGCTGCGCGAGGGACTGGACATTCCCGAATGCGCGCTTGTCGCCATCCTGGACGCCGACAAGGAAGGATTCCTGCGCTCCAAGACCTCGCTGGTGCAGACCATCGGCCGCGCGGCGCGCAACATCGACGGCCGCGTGCTGCTTTACGCCGACAAGATGACGGACTCGCTTGAATACGCCATCACCGAAACCAACCGCCGCCGCGAGAAGCAGCAGGCCTATAACGCCGCCCATGGCATCACGCCGGAAAGCGTGAAGAAGGGCATCTCGGACGTGCTCGACAGCGTGTACGAGGGCGATTACGTCACCGTCGATACGGGTGATTCCGGCCTGGCGCACGGCGTCGGCCACAACCTGGCCGCGGTCAAGGCCGACATCGAGAAGCGCATGAAGGCCGCCGCCGCCGATTTGGAATTCGAGGAGGCCGCCCGCCTGCGCGACGAGCTGCGCCGGCTCGAGGCCATCGACCTGGGCGTGCCGGTGGACATGATGGGCAAGTCCCGGCACAAAGCCACCCCCTCCCGCGCCGAGGCGCCCAAGCGCAAGGGCCGCAAGCGTTGATTTGACTCAATTTTGGTTGGATTCCTCCACGGAAGAGAGTCATAATGACCCGAATGATCCCGGACCGCATTGCGGCCGGGAATTTTTTTTGGCCGGGAGCGAACCATGTCCGACGAGCGCGACGTCAACGAGCCGACCTCTTCCACCGGGACCTCGAATCAGCCGACCGACCAGCAGGCGCTGGATGACCTCACGGTCTTGTCCGATGTCGGCAATCAGTCCATGGGCGAGGCGCGGCTGAATGCGGTTCGCGCGTTCGACCTGTCGGAATCCGCGCTGGGTGCGCTGGCCAACATTCACCAGGGCTCCGGATCTGGTCCCATCCGGCAGCAGGGCTTCACCGTCCAGACCGGCGAGATCGGCACTGCGGAAATCGCCGTCGAAAGCGACGAGGGAGTGCCGGAAACCCCGCTCGCCGCCATCCAAGGCACGTCCTCGGTGCTGGAGGAGCTTCCGGCCGAGGAAGCGCCCGCAGCCGCCGAACCCGAGCGCAGCACCCTGGCCGCGCCCAGCGTCGCGGCGCCGGTGGTGGCCGCTCCCGAACCGGTCCAGCCCGAGGAGGCGGCCCCGGCCGTCGTGCCCCCGGCCGAGGCCGAGGCCATCCAGATGGCCGCCGCCCCCGAGGCCATGGTGCCGGCCATGCCCGAGCAGCCGCTGCACATCGACCAGTTGCCGGTGTTCGGCGGGGTCGAGGTGGTGTTCGACGATTCGCCCGAAGCCGGCGGTCCCTATGACATGCACGGCAAGGAAGGCGAGGACCTGCGGTTCCGCATCAACGCCTTCGACCCCGATGGCGGTACCGTCACCATCAGCTTCTCGGAATCCGCCCACGGCACGGTGGTCTATGATTCCGCCACCGGCGAGTACGTCTATCGCGCCAATGACGAGAATTGGTGGGGCGACGACACCATCACCGTCTATGTGCGCGACGACGAAGGCAACGTGGTCAGCCGCGACGTCAGCATCCGCCTGGACAATGTGGACGACGAAGCCCAGGTCACCATCACCGGCGGCACCGGCGACGAAAGCACCACCACCGCCGCCACCACCATCAGCGGCACCATCCACGCCACCGACATCGACGGCGACATCGTCGGCTACGAGGTGCTGAGCGACGGCACCCACCACGGCACCCTGACCGTGGACGAGAACGGCAATTTCGTCTTCACCGCGCCCGACCACAACTGGAACGGCTCCGACACCTTCACGGTGCGCATCACCGACGCGCTGGGCGGCACCACCGACGTGCAGGTGCCCATCACCGTCCGTCCCACCGACGACCGCGCCGAGATCACCAGCCCGTCGCAGGTCGATACCAATGTGGGCCAGGACGGCACCGTCGGCGGCGATCTGGACGCCTATGATCCCGACGGCGACCCGCTGACCTATGGCGTCATCGACCCGGCTACCGGCAATCTGGTGCCGCGCCTCGAGACCGAGTACGGCACCGTGGTGGTGGACCCGGTCACCGGCGAATACACCTTCACGCCCAACGACAAGGCCAAGACGCTGGACGACGGCGATCAGGCCCAGCAGACCTTCCAGGTGGCGGTCACCGACGGCAACACCATCAGCGAGCCGCAGACGGTGAACGTCACCATCGACGGCGCCAACGATGCGCCCATCGTCGATAGCGTCACCCTCAGCCTGTCCACCGACGAGGACAACTCGGCCAGCGGCACCATCGCCGGCAGCGACGTGGACGCCAACGACGTCGTCACCTATACCCTGGTGGCCCCCGATGGCAGCCATGTGACCGAGCTGACCACCCAGTACGGCACGGTGACCATTGACACGGCCACCGGCGACTACACCTTCACCCCCAACCAGGACATGCAGGGCCTGGACGACGGCGAAAGCGTGCGCGACGGCTTCAAGGTGGCGGCTTTCGACGGCACCGCCTATAGCGATGCGCAAAGCGTCAGCGTGACCATCACCGGCAGCAACGACGCGCCTGTGGTCGAGGTGTCGAACGTCACCACCGACGAGGACCGCGCGGTGACCGGCCAGGTGGTCGCCTCGGACGTGGACGGCGAGACGCTGACCTATTCGTTTGGCGTTGCCGCCGACGGCTCGCCCATCACCACGCTGGACACCGCCAACGGCACGGTGGCCATCGACGCGGCCACCGGCCGCTACACCTTCACCCCTAACGACAACGCCGACCGCCTGGACGATGGCGAACGGGCGGTGGATAGCTTCACCGTGCACGTGTCGGACGGCACCGCCACCACCACCCAGGCGGTGAACGTGACCATCACCGGCAGCAACGACGCGCCTGTGGTCGAGGTGTCGAACGTCACCACCGACGAG
>JAFAAW010000050.1 GCA_023426365.1 Pseudomonadota bacterium | reverse complement strand
TTCGTCGAGGGCAACGTGGACAACCCCGCGCTGGTGGCCGAGCCCATCGCCACCGACCAGATGGTGCTGGTGGTGGGGGCGCACCATCCGTGGGCGGGGGCGGGGCGCCCCGATCTGCCCACCCTGGCGGGTTTCGACTGGGTGCTGCGCGAAAGCGGCTCGGGCACCCGCCAGGCCATGGAGGCGGCATTGGCCGGTCTCGGCCTGGGTCCGCGCGACCTGCGCGTGTCGCTGGAGCTGCCCAGCAACGAGGCGGTGTGCGGCGCGGTCGCGGTGGGGGCGGGGGCCACGGTGATCTCGCGGCTGGTGGCGGCGCCGCGCGTCGCCCATGGCGAATTGGCGGTGCTGGGGCCGGCGCTGGCCGAACGCCGGTTCTGCGCGCTGCGCCCCGGCGCCCGCCGCACGGGCCGGGCCGAGGAAGCGCTGCTGGCGCTGATCCGCGAGGCATAGGCCGTTCGGCCGCTTCCTGGACGCTGGGGTCAGGTCGGGCGCACCCGTGCCCGCCGGCCGCTGGCCTGATAGCTTGGGTGGTCTCGGCTTGATGAAAGGGACCCCCCATGCGGATGTCGCTGCTGATTGCCTGCGTCGGGGTGCTGTCCGGTTCCGCCGCCCTGGCCTCGGAACCGCCGGCACCGCCCCCCTATCTTCTTCCCCCCGAACCCGAACACGGCTTTCCGCCGGCGCTGGCGCCGGCCTATATCACCGATCTGCAACAGCAACTGGTCTCGCGCGGCTATTACGCCGGCGCGGTGGATGGCCGCATGAGCGGCGCGCTGAGCGCCGCCGTATCGGTCTACCAAAGCGATGTCGGCCTCAGGGTCACCGGCGTGCCGGATCTGGCCGTGGTCAACATGCTGCGCTATGGCCCCAACGTGCGCGCCACCATCCAGCCGCTGGGGGCGCCCGACAAGGGTGCGGACAAAGGCGCGGACAAGGGCGCCGGCAAGGTGGCGGACAAGGTGGCGGAGAAGGGGGGCGACCAGGCGGCCGACAAGGGCGCGGGCGACGCGGCGGAACCCCTCGTCACGGTGATGCCGGTGGTCTTTCATGGCGGCGTGCCGCCCTATGAACGGATCGAACCCTATCGCCCGCCTGCCTCCACCGCGGTCGCCGTCGCCCCGCAGGCCGAGGAGCCGCCGCTGCCCAAGGCGGCGCCCCAGGCCAAGGTGGTGACCCAGCCGCTGGGGGCGCCGGGCAAATGAGGGAGGCGGCGGCGCCCTATGGCCGGTAGGTCAGGAACACCACCCGCGCCGCGCCATAGGTCCGTTCGTCCTCGACCGTGAAGCCGTCGGGGGCGGCCAGGGCCTCGCGCGCCGCCACCTCCACCACCGCCAGCGCGCCCGGGGCCAGCCAGCCCCGTGCCGCCAGGGCGGCCAGGCACGGCGTGCTCAGGCCCTTGTCGTAGGGCGCGTCCAGCATTGCCAGGGTGCAGGGCTGCACCGGCGGCGGCGGCTTGGTGGCGTCGGCGCGCAGGATGGTGGCGCGCGCGCCCTCGCGCAGCTCGGCCACGTTGGCCTTCAGCGCGGCCAGGGCGCCGTGGTGGCTTTCCAGGAACCAGGCATGGGCGGCGCCGCGCGACAGCGCCTCCAGGCCCAGCGCGCCCGAGCCGGCAAAGGCATCCACCACCGTGGCGCCGTCCAGCTCGACCAGCGGCGAATGGGCCAGGATGTTGAACAGCGATTCGCGGGCGCGGTCCGAGGTGGGGCGGGTGACGCGGCCGTCGGGTGCCGCCAGCCGCCGGCCCTTATGGCTTCCGCCGACGATTCGCATCGGGCTTCTCGCTGCCGGGCTTGGCGGGCTTGCCGCCGGGGGCCTTGCCGGTACTCGCCTTGCCGCCGGGCGCCTTGCTTCCGGGCGCCTTGCCGCGGGCGCCGTCGCCGGCCGGGAAGGGCCGGTCCTTGCCGCCCTGGGGCCGGGCGCGGCCGCCCTTGCGGCTGCCCGGCGCATGGGGCAGTTGCGGATGGTCGTCGGCCTGGACCTTGGCCCATTTCGACTGTTCCAGGCCCAATTGTTCCTTGAACACCTTGGCGGGCACTTCCTCGACCGCGCCTTCCTCCAGGCTGCCCAACTGGAACGGGCCATAGGCCACGCGGATCAGGCGCAGCACCGGCCAGCCCAGATGTTCGAAGACGCGGCGCACCTCGCGGTTCTTGCCCTCGCGGATCGACACCGTGACCCAGGCGTTGGCGCCTTTCTGGCGGTCCAGCAGGGCCTTGATCGGGCCATAGCGCACGCCGTCCACGGTGAGGCCCTTTTCCAGCTCCAGCAGGCGCTCGGGGTCCACCTCGCCGTGGACGCGCACGCGGTAGCGGCGAATCCACGAATTGGACGGCAGTTCCAGCCGGCGGGCCAGCTCGCCGTCATTGGTCAGCAGCAAAAGCCCCTCGGAGGCATAGTCCAGGCGGCCGACCGAGATCACGCGCGGCATGTCCTCGGGCAGGCGCTCGAACACGGTGGGCCGGCCCTCGGGGTCCTTGTGGGTGGTCATCAGCCCGGCGGGCTTGTGATAGCGCCACACGCGGGTGCGCTCCGGCTCGGCCACCGGCTTGCCGTCCACCACCACCACGTCGCCCGGCTGCACCAGGACGGCCGGGGTGTCCAGGCGATGGCCGTTCACCACCACGCGGCCTTCGGCGATCCAGCGCTCGGCATCGCGGCGCGAACACACGCCGGCCCGCGCCAGCCTTTTGGCGATGCGTTCGCCTTTTTCCTTGGTGTTTTCTTCGGTCATGGGCGGCAGGCCTCGATAAAAGCGTGGAACAGCGCGGCATCCGCCGCGCCGATGATGAATTCCGGGTGCCATTGCACGCCGATGCAGAAGGCGCGGTCCGGGGCCTCGATGCCCTCGATCACGCCGTCGGCGGCGCGGGCATTGACCACGCAGCCCGGCGCCACCGTTTCCACCGCCTGATGATGGCTGCTGTTGACGTCCAGGCGCAAGGTCTGGGCGATGGCGGCGAGACGGGTGCCGGCCACCAGCTCGACCGCATGGCCGGGCCGGTCGCGCGGCGCGGCCTGTTCATGGGCCAGGCAATCGGGCACCGCGTCGGGGATGTGCTGGATCAGCGTGCCGCCCAGCGCCACGTTCAGCAATTGCTGGCCGCCGCAGATGCCCAGGATCGGCAGGTCGCGGGCCAGCGCCCCCCGCAGGATGGCAAGCTCGAAGGCGGTGCGCCGGCTTTTCAGCGTCACGGTCGCGTGGCGGGTGGCGGCGCCGAACAGGCCCGGGTCCACGTCGAAGGCGCCGCCGGTGATCACCAGCCCGTCGATGCGCGCCACGTAGTCGCCGGCCAGCGCGGGCTCGTGCGGCAGCGCCAGGGGCAGGCCGCCGGCGGCGGCCACCGCGTCGCAATAATTCTGGCGCAGGGCGTACCAGGGGAAGGGCGAATAGCCGCCCGGCGCCTCGGAGTCCAAGGTGATGCCGATGACGGGACGGGTGGTCATGGACTCACATCCTCTCGGGTTCGGGGCTTCGTATAGAGCCCTGCCATCGCGGCGGCAATGTGTTAGATCAGGGGAATGAGCGATTTCATGGCCCAGGCATTGGAACAGGCCCGGCTGGCCGCCCTGCGCGGCGAGGTGCCGGTGGGCGCCGTGCTGGTGCGCGCGGGCCGCGTCGTCGCCGCCGCCGGCAACCGGGTCGAGGAACTGTCGGACCCCACCGCCCATGCCGAGGTGCTGGTGCTGCGCGCCGCCGCCGCCGAGGCCGGTTCGCCCCGCCTGGGCGATTGCGACCTGTACGTCACCTTGGAACCCTGTCCCATGTGCGCGGCGGCCATCGCCTTCGCCCGCCTGCGCCGGGTCTATTTCGGCGCCTACGACCCCAAGGGCGGCGGGGTCGAGCACGGCCCGCGCGTGTTCGACCACCCCACCTGCCACCACCGGCCCGAGGTGGTGGGCGGCCTGGGGGAACGCGACTGCGCCGCCATGCTGCGCGATTTCTTCCGGGAACGGCGCTAGACTTTTAATTAGAAAACGCTTATATATCGGGCAGCGCTTTCCACACGGAGAACTTTCCCATGTCTCATGATTGGCCGGCTCTGGCGA
This sequence comes from Pseudomonadota bacterium, assembly GCA_023426365.1. GTDB lineage: Bacteria > Pseudomonadota > Alphaproteobacteria > Rhodospirillales > Magnetospirillaceae > Magnetospirillum. The sequence goes on along the minus strand of JAFAAW010000050.1, from coordinate 14,898 downwards.
AGGAGCTGTCGGGCGCGTTGGGCCAGCTTCGCGGCGGCATTCCCGACGTGATGAAGGGCTTTTCCGCCATGGCCAAGGCCGCCGGCACCAGCGGCGCGCTGGATGCCAAGACCAAGGAATTGGTGGCCATGGGCATCGCCATCGCCGCCCGGTGCGACGGCTGCATCGCCTTTCACACCAAGACCGCGCTGGAGCTGGGCACCACCCGCGAGGAACTGATGGAGGTGGCCGGCATGGCCGTCTACATGGGCGGCGGCCCGTCGCTGATGTATGCGGCGCTTGCGCTTCAGGCCTATGACCAGCACGCCGACGCGGTCAAGGGCGCGTAATCCCCGAGGCGGATGAAACCGTCGGTGTGCGCCGCCGGCGCCGGCGTCCATCCGCGTCCCCAAGCAAAACACCCCCGGCCGCGCGTGCTGCCGGGGGTGCTTTTTTGTGGCGACCGTCTTACGCCTGGTCGAACAGGGCGGTGGACAGGTAGCGTTCGGCGAAGCTGGGGATGATGGCGACGATCAGCTTGCCGGCGTTCTCGGGGCGCGACCCCAGTTCCAGCGCGGCGGCCAGCGCCGCGCCCGACGAGATGCCGACCGGAATGCCCTCGAGCTTGGCCGCCTTGCGGGCGATGGCGAAGGCGGTTTCGTTGCCGATCTGCAGGATCTCGTCGATCACGCCCTTGTCCAGGATGTCGGGCACGAAGCCGGCGCCGATGCCCTGGATCTTGTGCGGGCCGGGGGCGCCGCCCGACAGCACCGGGCTGTCCTCGGGTTCCACCGCGACCACCTTCAGGTCCGGCTTGCGCTTCTTGAGCGCGTGGCCGATGCCGGTGACGGTGCCGCCGGTGCCCACGCCCGACACCAGGATGTCGATCTTGCCGTCGGTGTCCTTCCAGATTTCCTCGGCGGTGGTGCGCTCGTGGATGGACGGGTTGGCCGGGTTCTTGAACTGCTGAAGGATCACCGCGCCGGGGATCTCGGCCTGCAGGCGCTCGGCTTCCTTGACGGCGCCGGTCATGCCCTTGGACGCCGGGGTCAGCACGATCTCGGCGCCCAGATGGGTCAGCATCTTGCGGCGTTCCAGCGACATGCTTTCCGGCATGGTCAGGATCAGGCGATAGCCCTTGGCGGCGGCGACGAAGGCCAGCGCGATGCCGGTGTTGCCCGAGGTGGGTTCCACGATGGTGGCGCCGGGCTTGAGCGCGCCGGCCTGTTCGGCCGCCTCGATCATGGCGAAGCCGATGCGGTCCTTGACCGAGGCCAGCGGATTGAAGAATTCCAGCTTGCCCACGATGTCGGCGGCCGCACCGGTTTCGGCGGCCAGCTTCCGGAAACGCACCAGCGGCGTGGCGCCGATGGTGTCGATGATGGAGTCGTAGATGCGACCGCGAAACTCGCTCATGTCAATTCCCCGTATCTCAGGTGTAGTACATGTATTAACTACAGTGTACACCAACAAAACGCTGGAGCAAGGATCAGATGATGAAATCCAGCTTGGCGTGCGCCTCCGACGGGATGCCGGCCTTGTAGGAGCGCATGCACAGGTCGTCCACGGTGATGGCGTCCAGGCGGGTCATGATCTCGTCGGCCAGCTCGCCCCACATGGGGCGGATCACGCTCTTGCCCAGCTCCGAGGCCGGCATGTCCTGATAGGGGTCCTCGGGGGTTTCCATGGCGCGCACCACGCGCACGATCTCGCCCACCGAGATGCGGCGGCGTTCGCGCGCCAGGCGATAGCCGCCGCGCGGGCCGCGCACGCCGACCAGGATGCCCGAGCGCACCAATTGCTGCAGGGTCTGTTCCAGATAGCGGCGCGGAATGCCCTGGCGCCGGGTGATCTCGCGGCTCTGCACCGGCTCGCCGCCGGCGTGATAGGCGATGTCCAGCACCGCCTCGATGGCGAACAGCATCTTCTTCGACGGACGCAACATGGGTGTGTGCTCTCCTTAGGCCTGCGTGGTGCCGGTGGAGCCGAAGCCGCCGGCACCCCGCGCGGTGGGCGGCAGCTCGGCGGTTTCCACCAGGGTGGCCTGGGCCACCGGGGCGACCACCAGTTGCGCGATGCGCATGCCGCGCTGGATGGTGAAGGCGACGTCGCCCAGATTGACCAGGATGACCGCCAGCTCGCCGCGGTAATCGGCGTCGATGGTGCCGGGCGAATTGAGCACGGTGACGCCGTGCTTGGCCGCCAGACCCGAGCGCGGCCGCACCTGCGCCTCGTATCCCACCGGCAGGGCGATGGCGAAGCCGGTGGGGATCAGCGCCCGCTTGCCCGGCATCAGCGTGATGTCGGCGGGAATGCAGGCCGACAGGTCCAGGCCGGCGGCATGCGCGGTTTCATAGCGCGGCAGGGCCAGATCGGCCGCCTGGGGCAGGCGCTGGATGGCGACGGTGACGGTCATTGTTCCCCTCCCTGGTCGTTTCCCCGGCCCAGGGCATCGACGATGCGCCAGGCCAGCCGCTCGGCCACGTCGGCCTTGGATGCGCGCGGCCACGGCTCGGCCCCAATGCGGGTCAGCAGGTGCACGGTGTTGAAATCGCCGCCGAAGGTGCCGGTGGCGGGCGAGACGTCGTTGGCGATGATCCAGTCGCAGCCCTTGCGCGCCAGCTTGGCCGCCGCATGCTCCAGCACCTTTTCCGTCTCGGCGGCGAAGCCCACCACCAGGCGCGGCCGCGCCGCGCCCGCTTCGGACAGGGTGGCCAGGATGTCGGGATTGGGCGCCAGCTCGATGGCGGGCGGCGGCGCGCCCGGCTCCTTCTTGCGCTTTTCCTTGGTCGCGTTGGACACCGTCCAGTCGGCCACGGCGGCGGCGCATACCGCCACGTCCACCGGCAGCCGGCCCAGGCAGGCGCCCAGCATCTCGCGCGCGGTCTCCACATGCACGGTGGCGACGCCGGCCGGATCGGGCAGCCGCACCGGGCCGGTCACCAGGGTGACGTCGGCGCCCAGGCGGGCCAGGGCGGCGGCGATGGCGTGGCCCTGCTTGCCCGAGCTGCGGTTGCCGATGAAGCGCACCGGGTCGATGGGTTCGAAGGTGGGGCCGCTGGTGACCAGCGCTTTCACGCCCCTGAGCGGGCCGGAGGCCAGGATGCCCTCGACGGCGGCCAGGATTTCCGCCGGTTCGACCATGCGGCCCATGCCCGATTCGCCCTCGGCCAGCATGCCGGCATTGGGGCCGATCGTGCGCGCGCCGCGCTCCCGCAGCGCGGCCATGTTGGCCTTGGTCGCCGGGTGGTCCCACATGCGGAAGTTCATGGCCGGCGCCACCAGGATGTGCTGATCGGTGACCAACAGCGCGGTGGAGGCCAGATCGTCGGCCAGTCCGGTCGCCATCTTGGCGATCAGGTTGGCGGTGGCCGGCGCCACCACCACCAGATCGCAATCGCGCGCCAGCGTGATGTGGCCGATCTCGTGCTCGTCGGTCAGCGAGAAGGTGTCGGTGAACACCTTGTCGCCCGACAGCGTCTGCACCGCCAGCGGCGTGACGAATTGCTGGGCGTTGCTGGTCAGGATGCAGCGCACGGCCGCCCCCCGGTCGCGCAGGCGCCGGATCAGTTCCAGCGATTTATAGGCGGCGATGCCGCCGGAAATGACCAGCAGGATACGTTTGCCGTCGAGCACTGGAAATTCCCCGGGTAATTACGGACCATCGGTGTGGTTAACGTAATGCCGGGGGTCGGACGAGGCAAGCGCCGAGTGTGAATCACCCGGGAATTGCCAAGGCGGCGCGGTTTACTTGAACAGGTACAGCCCGCCCAGCACGGCCACCAGCGCCCATGGCAGCCAGCCGGGCAGGCCCTTGCGCCGGCCCTCGCCGCGCATGGCGGCCACCGTGTCGGGATGCAGCCTGAGGCCGCCGTTCATCATGGAGGTGTACGCCTTTTCGGTTTCCGCCAGCATGCGCGGCAGCCTTTCCAGCGTCGCTACCGCGTTGGTCACCGTTTCCTTGACGCGGGCCTGGGGACCCAGGTTCTGCATCATCCACGATTCGATCAGCGGCCGGGCCAGCTCCCACATGTTGATGCGGGGGTCCAGCGTGCGGCCGACGCCTTCGGCCACCAGCATGCTTTTTTGCAGCATCAGCAACTGGGGCTGGGTCTGCATGGCGAATTGCTCGGTGATCTTGAACAACTGGCCCAGCAGCTTGGCGATGGAAATCTCGTGCAGGGGCTTGCCCATGATCGGCTCGGCGATCGAGCGGCAGGCCTGGGTGAAGGTGTCCACGTTCTTGTCGGCGGGCACCCAGCCGGCCTCGAAATGCACTTCCGCCGCGCGGCGGTAATCGCCCGTCAGAAAGCCGATCAGCATCTGGCCCAGATGGCGCCGGGTGGCCAGGTCCACGCGACCCATGATGCCGAAATCCACCGCCACCAGGTTGCCGTCATGGTCCACGAACAGGTTGCCCGGATGCATGTCGGCGTGGAAGAAGCCGTCGCGGAAGACCATGTTGAAAAAGGCTTCGGCGGCCTTCTTCAGGATATCGTCCAGCGACAGGCCGGCCTCCACCATGCGGTCGGTCTCGTCCACCGGGATGCCGCTGACGCGCTCGAGCGTGAGCACGCGCTTGGCGGTGCGGCTCCAGTCGATGGCGGGCACGCGGAACGATTCGTCGCCCGCGAAATTCTCGGCCAGTTCGGCCGCCGCCGCCGCCTCGAAGCGCAAATCCATTTCCAGGTGGATGGATTCCTCGAAGGTGTCGACGCTTTCCACCAGACGCAGGCGGCGCAGCTTGGGCTGGGTCAGCTCGGCCCATTCCGCCAGCCAGCGCAGCAGGTCGATGTCGCGCTTGAAGGCGGTCTCGACGCCGGGGCGCAGCACCTTGACCGCCACCTCGCGGCCGTCCTTGGTGACGGCGAAATGCACCTGGGCGATGGAGGCGGCGGCCACGGCCTGATCGTCGAAGCTTTCGAACACTTCGTCGATGGGGGCGTCCAGCTCCTCCTCGATGATGGCGCGCGCCTGGGCGGCGGGGAAGGGCGCCAGCCGGTCCTGCAACTCGGACAGGTCGGCGGCCATTTCGTCGCCCAGCAGGTCGGCGCGGGTGCTGAGCGCCTGGCCCAGCTTGATGAAGGTGGGACCCAGTTCCACCAGGGCGGCGGCCAGCCGCTGGCCGGGGCGGCCGCAATGGGTGGGGGCGCGGCCCAGGCGCAGGGCCTTGGCGGCGGCCTGCGCCAGCGGCAGGTCCACGGCGTCCAGCGCGTCATGGCGCGCCAGCACGCGGGCGATGGTCAGCAGGCGGTTGAGGTTGCGCAGCGAGCGGATCATGGACTACCGGCGAACACGTTGAAATCGGACACGACTTGTTCGCCGGTCAGCCGCCGCCGAGGCGGCGGCCAAGCGCCCGGACGGGCGCGCCCGGCGAGGGGCAAACAGGCGCGCGGGCGCGCCGATATCAAAGCCGCCAGCCGGAATGGATCGCGGCGATGCCACCCGACAGGTTGCGCACCTCGACCCGCTCGAAGCCGGCGGCGCGCACCATATCGGCCATTTCCTCCTGGGGGGGGAACTTGCGGATGCTTTCCACCAAATACTGATAGGCCTCGGCATTGCCCGTCACCATGCCGCCGATCCTGGGCAGCACGTTGAAGGAATAAAGGTCGTAGAACTCGCGCAGGCCCGGCACCACCACCTTGGAGAATTCCAGGCACATGAAGCGGCCGCCGGGCTTGAGCACGCGGTACGCCTCGGCGATGGCGCGGTCCCAGTGGGTGACATTGCGCAGGCAGAACGCGATGGTATAGCGGTCCACCGACCGGTCGGCCACCGGCAGGCATTCGGCGTTGCCGCACACCCAGGCCAGATCGCCCACCAGATTGCGGTCGAAGCTGCGGTCGCGACCGACTGCCAGCATCTCCTTGTTGATGTCGCAGACCAGGGCCGGGCCGCCGCCGCGCTTCTTCCAGCCGAACGCGATGTCGCCGGTGCCGCCGCCCACGTCCAGCAGGGTCTGGTCCGGGCGCGGGCGCAGCCAGTCCAGGAACGACGCCTTCCACAGCCGGTGGATGCCGGCGCTCATCAGGTCGTTCATCAAGTCGTACTTGGGCGCGACGGAGTCGAACACCCCGCGCACCAGCGAGGCTTTTTCCTCCTCGCGCACGGTCTTGAAGCCGAAATGGGTCTCGCCCTGATGGGGCTGGTTCTGCGTGTCGGTCATGGGGGCGCACCTTAGTACAAGTGCGGCCGCCTTGCCAGAGTGGGCGCGGCCGTTTTAGGCTGTTTCCATGCCTGAGCTTCCCGAAGTCGAGACCGTCGCCCGGGGGCTGGCCGCCGTGTGGGAGGGGCGTGTGCTGTCCCGCGTGGTGTGCCGCCGCCCCGACCTGCGCAAGCCGCTGCCCGAAGCCTTCGCCGAACGGCTGAGCGGACGCGCCATCCACGCGGTGGGCCGGCGCGCCAAGTACCTGGTGGTGCGGCTGGATGCCGGGCTGGTGATGCTGGGCCATCTGGGCATGTCGGGGCGCATGGTCATCACCAAGGGCCGCAACGAGCCGCCGGGGCGCCACGACCATGTGGAATTCGTCACCGACGACGGCACCATGGTGACGTTTTGCGATCCGCGCCGCTTCGGCCTGCTGGACCTGTGCGCGGCGGAGGCGCTGGACGCCCATCCGCTGCTGGCTGGGCTGGGGCCGGAGCCGCTGGACGACGCCTTTACCGCCCCGGTCCTGGCCGAACGGCTGGCGGGCCGCAACACGCCCATCAAGGCGGCGCTTCTGGATCAGGCCATCGTCGCCGGCCTGGGCAATATCTATGTGAGCGAAAGCCTGTTCCGCAGCGCGATCCTGCCCACCCGCAGCGCCGGATCGCTGCGGCCCGCCGAGATCGCGCGGCTGGTGCCGGCCATCAAGGACGTGCTGCGCGAGGCCATCGCCGCCGGCGGTTCGTCACTCAAGGATCACGTGCAGCCCACGGGCGAACTGGGCTATTTCCAGCATTCCTTCGCCGTCTACGACCGCGAGGGGCTGGCCTGTCCCGGCTGCACCTGCGATGTGGGCAAGACGGGCGGCGTGCGGCGCATCGTGCAAGCGGGGCGCTCCACTTTCTACTGTGCGAAAAAACAGCGTTGATGGTATAGCCCTGGGTGCCATGCGGACGTTTTTCACTCTCTTCATCGCCCTTGCGCTGGGCCTCGGCTGGGGCCTGTCGGCCCGCGCCGAGGGTTTCCTCGGCGTGTACGAGGACCTGCCGCTCGCCCCCGGTCTGACCGAGGTGGAGGGTTCGGGACTGGCATTCGACAGCCCCGGCGGCCGGATCGTCGAAGGGTATGCAAAAGGAGCGGCAAAAGCCGCCGATGTCCTGAAATTCTATGCCGCCACCCTGCCCCAACTGGGCTGGACGCGCGAATCCGACACGCTCTACCGCCGCGAGGCGGAGGTGCTGAAGCTGAGCACCGAGGCGGATGGCCGCGCGCTGGTGGTCCATTTCACCATTTCGCCGGAATGACCGGACAAAGGGGAGACCCATAGATGCCGTTCGAGAACATTACCGTTGAAACCCGCGGTCAGGTTGGTCTGATCACGCTGAACCGTCCCAAGGCGCTCAATGCCCTGTGCGCCGCCCTGATCCGCGAGCTGGGCCAGGCGCTTGACGCCTTCGAGGCCGACAACGACATCGGCTGCATCGTGCTGACCGGCTCGGAAAAGGCTTTCGCCGCCGGCGCCGACATCAAGGAAATGGCGTCCAAGTCCTACATGGACGCCTATCTGGAAGACTTCATCACCAATGGCTGGGAACGCGTCACCAAGTGCCGCAAGCCGGTGATCGCGGCGGTGGCCGGCTATGCGCTGGGCGGCGGCTGCGAGATGGCGATGATGTGCGACTTCATCCTGGCCGCCGACAACGCCAAGTTCGGTCAGCCGGAAATCACCATCGGCACCATCCCGGGCGCCGGCGGCACCCAGCGCCTGACCCGCGCCGTGGGCAAGTCCAAGGCCATGGAAATGGTGCTCACGGGCCGCATGATGGACGCCGCCGAGGCCGAGCGCGCCGGCCTGGTGTCGCGCGTGGTGCCGGTCGCCGATCTGGTGGACGAGGCGATCAAGGTGGCCGACCGCATCGCCTCCATGTCGCGCCCCATCGTGTTCATGGCCAAGGAAGCGGTGAACGCCGCCTTCGAAACCACCCTGACCCAGGGCGTGCACCTGGAGCGCCGCCTGTTCCAGTCGGCGTTCGCCTCCGAGGACCAGAAGGAAGGCATGGCCGCCTTCGCCGAAAAGCGCAGCCCCGCGTTCAAGAACCGCTAAGCCGCGCGCAAGGACCAGCCCGCACCCGGGCCGAGACGGAAGGCCAGCGAGACCCCTCGCGGGCCTTTTCCTTTGGGCGGCCCTGGCCCCGGCACCGCCTTTGGCGGCCGTCCGGGACCGGCGGGGCCTTTCCGCCCTGCGGGCAACGCCTCACGGGGCGCCGCGTCAGCCGCCGACCCGCCGCGCGGCCAGCGGCAGCGCCAGCATCAGCACCGCGAGCATGAGGAAGGACGCCGGCAGGCCGGCCAGCCCGGCGACCAGGCCGATGCCGGCGGGACCGGCCAGGATGCCGGCATAGCCCAGCGTGCTCATGGCGGCCACCGCCAGCCCCACCGGCATGGCGTGCTGGCGGCCGGCGGCGCTGAACAGCACCGGCACCAGATTGGCCGCCCCCAGCCCCACTGCCACCATGGCGGCCAGACTGAACACGGCCCCCGGCAGCGCCACCATGGCGGCCAGCCCGGCGGCGGTGAGCAGGCCGCCCCACAGCAGCACGCGGCGTTCGCCCAAGGCGGCCACCACCCGGTCGCCGGTCAGGCGGCCCACCGTCATGGCGGCGGAAAACAGGGCATAGCCCAGCCCGCCCGCCGCCGGGTCCATACCGCGGTGCTGGGTCAGGAACAGGGCCGTCCAGTCCAGGATGGCGCCTTCGGTCAGAAAGGCGGCAAAGGCCAGCCCGCCCAGCAGCAGGACCATGCCGTGCGGCACCACGAACAGCGGCCCGCCGCCCGCCGCCCGCCCGCGCAGCAGGCGCGGCGCGGCCACCGCCAGCGCCATGGCCACCGCCAGCACCGCCAGCGCGGTGGCGGCCCCCGGCGCCAGCCCCAGGCTCAGCAGGGCGCTCATGACCGCCGAACCGCCAAAGCCGCCCACGCTGAACAGGCCGTGAAAGCCCGACATCAGCGGCCGGCCGGCGGCGCGCTCCACCATGACCGCATGGACGTTCATGGCCACGTCGATGGAGCCGAGCGACGCCCCGAACAGCAGCAGCGACAGCCCCAGCAGCGGTACGCTGGCGGCCAGGGCCAGGCCCGGCAGCGCCAGGCACAGGCCGGCGCCGGCCAGCACGATGACGCCGCGGCAGCCCCAGCGGTGGGTCAGCGCCCCGGCCGCCGGCATGGCGATCACCGAGCCTATGCCCAGGCACAGCAGCAACAGGCCCAGCCCGGCCTCGCCCAGGTCCAGCCGGGCCTTGGCATAGGGCACCAGCGGTGCCCAGCACGCCATGGCGAAGCCGGCCGAGACGAAGGCCAGCCGCGTCGCCAGCCGGGTGGCCGGGGTGTCGTCGGCAGACGAAGGGGGCAGGGTCATGGCTCAGTGCGTGTGGCGGTGGTGGATGTCGGGATAGTGCGGATGGCGGTGGACCAGCCGCTGGTGCACGTGCGGATGGCTGTGCGGGCCGGCGGCGGGCGGGCCGTCGTGGCCGTGGCGGTGGTGGTCGTCGTCGTGCTCGTGCGGGTGATCGTGTTCCAGCATTTCGTGCACGTGGTCGTGGGCGTGGTGCTCGGTCAGGTGCAGATACAGGCCCAGCGCCATCAACAGGCCGGCGGCGGCCAGCAGCGGGGTCGGCGTCTCGCCCAGCAGCGGGATGGCCAGCACCGCGCCGACGAAAGGCGCCAGCGAGAAATAGGCACCGGTGCGGGCGGTGCCCAGATGGCGAAGCGCCAGCACGAACAGCACCAGCGACACGCCATAGGCCAGCAGTCCCAGCGCGCCGGCCGCCGCCACCGTGGGCAGCGGCGGCAGCACCTGGCCGGCGGCCAGCGCCAGGGCGGTGTTGACCGTGCCCGCCGCCAATCCCTTGACCATGGCGATCACCACCGGATCGCCGGCCGACAGCCTGCGCGTCAGGTTGTTGTCCACCGCCCAGGCCAGGCAGGCGGCGGCGATGGCGGCCAATCCCCAGCCGCCGCCCATGCTCTGGTCCTGCCACGACAGCAGGGCGGCCCCGGCCAGGATGGCGGCGGCGCCCACCAGCAGGCGGCGGTCCACGTTCTCGCGAAACACCATCCAGGCCAGGGCCAGGGTGAACACGCCTTCCAGGTTCAGGGTCAGGGCGGCGCTGGCCGCCGGGGCGTGGGCCAGCCCCACCATCATCAGCACCGGCCCGATCACGCCGCCGGCCACCACCGCCGCCGCCAGCCACGGCAGGTCGGCGCGGGCAAGCCGCCCGCCCTCGCGCGGCAGCGCGGGGCGCAGGGCGGCCAGTCCCAATCCCGACCCCAGATACAGCAATCCGGCCAGCAGCCAGGGGTCCATGCGCCCCAGCAACAGCTTCGCCAGCGGCGCGCCGGCGCCGAACAGGACGGCCGAGCCGAGCGCGAAGGCGATGCCGCGCATCACAGCGGCTCGATGTCGCCCCGTGCTTCGTCGGCCTGGGCCTGGGCCGCGAACTGCGCGACGCGGCCCTCGGCGATGGCGGCGCGCAGGCCCCGCATCACGTCCTGATAGAACTGGATGTTGTGCCAGGTCAGCAGCATGGGACCCAGGATTTCCTCGGACCGGATCAGGTGGTGCAGATAGGCGCGCGAGTAATTGCGGCACGCCGGGCACGAACAGCTTTCCGACAGCGGGCGCGGGTCGTCCTGGTGGCGGGCGTTGCGCAGGTTGACGGTGCCGCGCCAGGTGAAGGCCTGGGCGGTGCGGCCCGAGCGGGTGGGCATGACGCAGTCGAACATGTCGATGCCGCGCAGCACCGCGCCGATGATGTCGCTGGGCTTGCCCACCCCCATCAGATAGCGCGGCTTGTCGGTGGGCAGCAGCGGCGTGGTGACGTCCAGCGTCTGGAACATCAGCTCCTGGCCCTCGCCCACCGCAAGGCCGCCCACCGCGTAGCCGTCGAAGCCGATCTTCTGCAGCGCCTCGGCCGATTCGGCGCGCAGATCACGATAGACGCCGCCCTGGACGATGCCGAACAGGCCATAGCCCGGCCGCTCAACGAAGGCGTCGCGCGACCGCCGCGCCCAGCGCATGGACAGCCGCATGCTTTCCGCCGCCTGTTCCGGCGTGGCGGGAAAGGGCGTGCATTCGTCGAAGGCCATGGTGACGTCGGCGTCCAGCATGTGCTGGATCTGCATGCTGCGCTCGGGCGTCAGCAGGTGCTTCGAGCCGTCGATATGCGACTGGAAGGCGACGCCCTCCTCGCTCATCTTGCGCAGCTTGGCCAGGCTCATGACCTGGAAGCCGCCGGAATCGGTCAGGATCGGCCCCTGCCAGTTCATGAATTCGTGCAGGCCGCCCAGGCGCTCCACCCGCTCGGCGCCGGGGCGCAGCATCAGGTGATACGTGTTGCCCAGGATCATCTGGGCGCCGGTGGCGGCCACGCTTTCGGGCATCATCGCCTTGACGGTGGCGGCGGTGCCCACCGGCATGAAGGCCGGGGTGTCCATGGGGCCGTGGGCGGTGTGCAGCCGGCCCAGGCGGGCGGCGCCGTCGGTGGCGAAAACCTCGAACTTGAACGCGGTCACGGCAATCTCTCCAGCAAGCAGGCGTCGCCATAGGAATAGAAGCGATAACCCGACGCCTTGGCGTGCTCATAGGCCGCCTTCATGGGCTCCAGGCCGGAAAAGGCCGATACCAGCATGAACAGGGTCGAGCGGGGCAGGTGGAAATTGGTCATCAGCACGTCCACCAGCCGGAACCGGTAGCCGGGCGTGATGAAGATGTCGGTGGCGCCGTCAAAGGCGCGCAGCAGCCCGTCCTCGCCGGCGGCGCTTTCCAGCAGGCGCAGGCTCGTGGTGCCCACCGCCACCACGCGGCCGCCGGCCGCCTTGGCGGCATTGACCGCATCGGCCACCTCGGGCGTCACCACGCCGCGCTCGGAATGCATCTTGTGGTCGCGGGTGTCGTCCGCCTTGACCGGAAGGAAGGTGCCCGCCCCCACATGCAGGGTCACGGTCAGCCGTCTGACGCCGCGCGCGTCCAGTGCCGCCAGCAGGTCGGGGGTGAAGTGCAGGCCGGCGGTGGGGGCGGCCACCGCCCCCTTTTCGCGGGCGAACACGGTCTGATAGTCGCTGCGGTCGGCCTCGTCCGCCTCGCCCTTGCGGATATAGGGCGGCAGCGGAAGGCGGCCGTGTTCCTCGAGCGCCAGCATCAGATCGTCGCCCGAGCGGTTGAAGCGCAGGGCGACCTCGCCCGCCTCGCCCTTCTCCGCCACGGTGGCGGCGAAATCGCCGCCGAAGCGCACCACGTCGCCGGGGCGCAGCTTCTTGGCCGGACGGGCGAACGCCTTCCAGGAATCGAGGGCCACGCGCTCGTGCAGGGTGACTTCCACGCCGGCCTCGCCGCGCTTACCAAACAGGCGGGCGGGGATCACCCTGGTGTCGTTGCTGACCAGCACGTCGCCCGGCTGCAACAGCGCGGGCAGGTCGCGCACGCCGTGGTCGCCCAACCCGCCGGCGGCGACGCGCAGCAGGCGGGCGGCGTCGCGCGGGCAGACCGGGCGCTCGGCGATCAGCTCGCGCGGCAGGTCGAAGTCGAAAAGATCCACGTTCATGGCCGGGGTGTATGGTGCCAGCGTCCGGGCGTCAATGGTATTGTCGTCTTCCCGTTCCCGCCACCAGGACGCCGGCCGCCATGGATCTTTTCCCACCCATCGAAGCCCATGCCAGCGGCATGCTGGAGGTCGGCGACGGCCATGCCCTCTATTGGGAGGAATCGGGCAATCCGCGCGGCGTGCCGGTGCTGTTCGTCCATGGCGGGCCGGGGGCCGGCTGCGCGCCGGCCTATCGCCGCTTTTTCGATCCCCGCTTCTGGCGCATCGTGATGTTCGATCAGCGCGGCTGCGGCCGGTCGCGTCCCGCCGCCTCGGTCGAGGCCAACACCACCCAGGCGCTGGTCGCCGACATGGAAATGCTGCGCACCCGGCTGGACATCGAAAGCTGGGCGCTGTTCGGTGGATCGTGGGGCAGCACGCTGGCGCTGGCCTATGCCCAGGCCCACCCCCGGCGCGCCCTGGCCCTGGTGCTGCGCGGCGTCTTCCTGTTCCGCCCGGCCGAGGTGGAGTGGTTCATGACCGGCATGGGCACCTTCTTTCCCGAAGCCCGGCGCCGCTTCGCCGCCCATGTGGCGCCCCACCTCGCCGGCCATGGCGGCGACGCGCTGCGGGCGTGGTACGCGCTGCTGACCGATCCCGACGCGGCCGTCCACCTGCCCGCCGCGCGCATCTGGTGCGGCTACGAGGAAGCCTGCGCCCGCCTGGTGCCGCGCGGCGGCGAGGGCGAAGGCGAGGCGGCGGCATGCCTGGCCATGGCCCGGCTGGAATGCCACTACATGATCCACGGCGGTTTCCTGGAGGCGGACCAGTTGCTGCGCGACATGGGGCGCATCCGCCACCTGCCCGGCGCCATCGTGCAGGGGCGCTACGACATGGTCTGTCCGCCGGTCAGCGCCTGGGACCTGGCCCAGGCATGGCCGGCCGCGCGCCTGACCATGGTGCCCGACGCCGGCCATTCCGCCATGGAGCCGGGCGTGCGCCTGGCGCTGGTGGCGGCCATGGAAGAGCTGAAGGGTGTGTTGGGATGACTCAATTTGCGTAAAATTGTATCTACCTGACGATAATTATCCGGCTTCCATTCTCCCGCCTTATGCCTTTAGGATGGGCTCGGCTGTTTGGGGCGGCTGCGAATTGTTTGCGATTCGAGTTACAGGGCGACACAAGCCGTTGCAACTCGCGGGTGGGAAGCGTGCATGCACATGCGCACAATCCCATCGTCAGATTCTGTTACCCAGGGGGTATCCCATGTCGCTCGCCCTTGCCGAAATCCGCTCGCCGGCGCCCTTGCGCTACAAGGTCAGCGATCCGTTCGTGGCCGAGGTCATCGCCACCGTCGCCGCCGAATTCGGCCTGTCCGAACGCGAGATGATGGTGCATTCGCGCGATCACCGCATCTGGAAGCCGCGTATGGCCGCCATGTACTATGCCCGTCTGCTGACGTCGTGCTCGCTGCCGGAATTGGGCCGCGTGTTCGGCGGCCGCAGCCACACCACCGTGCTGCGCGCCTTCCGCCGCTGCCGCGAAATGATCGACACCGACGAGATGTGGGCCGGCCGCATGGACCGCCTGCTGGTCAAGCTGGTGGAAAAGATCGTCACTCCCCGCGGCTGAGCCTGACGACCCCTTTTGACAGTCTGCTGACCGGGGCCGCCGCCGATTTCGGTGGCGGCGCGCGCCGTGGCGTTACAACGCGTCACATCCTGCCATGGTTTACGATTTGACGTCTCCGCCTGCCGGTGGTCCACTACGCACAAAAGGGGGCCGCTCGGGGGCGTGCGATGGCGCATATCGTTGTAGTCGAGGATGAAGCCTCGCTCAGGGCCGATCTGGTGGAATACCTGTCCGCCTGCGGTCATGGCGTGGTGGGCTGCGGGGACGGCATCGAACTGGACGTCGCCCTGGCCCGCCGACCCGCCGACATCATCATCCTGGACGTGAACCTGCCCGGCGAGGACGGTTTCTCCATCGCCAAGCGCCTGCGCGACCATTCCGAGGTGGGCATCATCATGCTGACCGCGCGCGGCGTGAACGTGGACCGCGTGGTGGGGCTGGAAATCGGCGCCGACGTCTATCTGGTCAAACCCATCGAGTTGCGTGAGCTGGAGGCGCAGGTGCGCACGCTGGCGCGCCGCCTGCGCGCCCAGCCGGCCGCCCACGCGGTCGCCGCCC
>JAFAAW010000023.1 GCA_023426365.1 Pseudomonadota bacterium | reverse complement strand
ATCAGGCTGATGCCGTCCACGAAGGCGTCCTCGATGCCCAGCTCGAAGGCGTCCTCGGGCTTGTCCAGGCGGTAGAGGTCGAAATGCCAGATATCGGCCGGCGCCGCCTCATAGGCTTGGACCAGGGTGAAGGTGGGGCTGGGGACTTCCTCGTCCTCGCTGGTCAGCGCGCGGACGAAGGCGCGGGCCAGCGTGCTTTTGCCGGTGCCCAGGGTGCCGAACAACAAGATCACGTCGCCGGGCTGGGCCTGGGCGGCCAGCTTTGCTCCCAGGCGCCGGGTGGCGGCCTCGTCGGCCAGATCAAGGGTCAGGGTCGTGCTCATCCCTCGCTTGTATCGTGCACTGGGAAAGGGTGCAAATGCCCAAATCGGGATAGGCTATCCCCTGGCCCGGGGATGCGCCTTGTCATAGACGCCCTTAAGGCGGGCGGCGTCCACCTTGGTGTAGCGCTGGGTGGTGGACAGCGAGGAATGGCCCAGCAATTCCTGGATGGTGCGCAGATCGCCGCCGCCGGCCAGCAGGTGGGTGGCGAAGGAATGCCTGAGCGCATGCGGCGTCGCCGTCTCGGGCAGGCCCAGCAGCAGGCGCAGGCGCCGCATCTGGCGCTGCACCACGCCGGGGTTGAGGCGCCCGCCGCGGGCGCCTACGAACAGCGGGCCGTCCGCCGCCAGCGGATAGGGGCACTGGCGGATGTAATCGTCGATCGCCTCGCGCACCAGCGCCAGCACGGGCACCATGCGCTGCTTGTTGCCCTTGCCGGTGATCACCATGGTGTCGCCCTTGGGGGCGTCGCGCCTGGACATGCCCAGCGCCTCGCCCAGGCGCAGGCCGCAGCCGTACAGCAGGGTGAACAGGGCGACGTCGCGGGCGGCCAGCCACGGCTCGTCATGCAATTCGCCGGCGGTCGCCAGCGCTTCCAATGCCTCGTCGGCGGCCAGCGCCTTGGGCACGGCCTTGGGCGGGCGGGGCGACTTGACCGCGCCGATGGCCGGGTTGTGCGCCAGATCGTGCCGGTCGAGGTATTTGAAGAAGCCGCGCAGCGTGCTCATCAGCCGCGCCATGGACGATCGCGACAGCCCGTCATTCTGGCGCGCGGCCAGGAAGGCGCGGAAATCGGCGGGCGCCAGCGCGCGCAGGGCGTCCAGGTCCGGCTCGCCGCCGCAATGATCGAGCAGGAAGGCGCAGAACGACGACAGGTCGCGGGCATAGCCGTCCAGCGTGTGCGGGCTGGCGCGCCGTTCGCCCGCCAGCCAGTCGCGCCAGCTTTGGATGGCGGCGGCAAGGTCGGGGCGGGCGGCGAAATGGATGGGGGCGGCGGGCATGGGCGGATCATAGCGCCACCGTCCCCCAACGCAAACCCGGGCTTAGGCCGCCGGCAGGGCCGGGGCCTCGGCGGCGGCAAGCGGATCGCCGCCGAAGCGGTTGGCGCCGGCAGTGCCCCGGGCGCAGAACCAGATGATCAGTACGATGACGCCGATCAGCGGGATCAGAAACAGCAGGTACCACCAGCCCGAGCGGTCGGTGTCGTGCAGGCGGCGGACCGACACGGCGATGGACGGGATCAGGATGATGAGGCTGAAGATGGTGGACAGCACGCCGATGCCCAGGACGATGTCCAGCGTGGTCAGCACCAGCGACCCCAGCATCAGGAACAAGGTGAAAAACCAATATTCCGAGCGGCAGGCGCGGCCCTCGAACGTGGCGAACTTGCCGAAGCAGGTCTTTACGGCGGTGACGAAATCCATGGTCAACTCCCCCTCTGTGTGCGTCGCAGCATGAAAGAGGGGGGCGGCGGCGTCAACCGCCGCGCGCAGAAGCCGTGCTAGACGAAGCGGCCGATCCGGATTTCGATGACGCGGGCCAGGAACGAGATCAGCTCGGTGCCCTGGCCGGCATGGAAGGTGCAGCCGTGGCGCGATCCCAGCGCCAGCACGCCCTCGGGGCAGATGCCGCCGGGGCTGAGGCGCACCAGCGCCGACGATGCCACCAGCCCGGCACCGCCGCCGAACAGGGCGGGGTCGCCCGGCAGTTCCTCGTTCAGCGCGCAATTGCGGTCGGGGCCGCCCATCAGCAGGTCAACGCTGTTGGCGGCGATGCGCTGGATGCCCGGCACCGCCAGGGCGGGCAGCGGGTGGTCGTCGTGTTCGATGCACAAGGTGGCCACATCCACGTCCAGGATGGCCGGCAGATCCTCGGCCACCGCCTGGGCCAGCGCGGCCAGCGTCTCGGCCTCCAGCAGCACCAGCACCGCCTGGTGGGTACGGTTCTGGGTGCTCATGTTCGAGCGCGAGGTGAGGATCAGGTCCTCGGCCGCGCCCTTGATGCGGTTCACCTCTTCCTTCAGGCGATCGATCATGAACGCCTGCATGTCCACCACCGCGCCGGCCTCGGCCCAGCGTGACGGCGGCGACAGGCTCAGCACCAGATCGGGGTGGCGCAGCAGGAAATCGCCATGGCGGCGCAGATAGGCCGCCACCTGGGCCTCGGTCGGGCCAGGGGTTTCGGCGGGGGCGGCATCGTCGCGCTTGTGCGCCATACAGCGTCTCGGCTTTTGCGAAAGGGGCAAGGGCTGTACAGTCTAACCATGCCTTCCGCCGCCGCCAACCCCGCCGCCAACCCCGCCACGCGATTTTCTCCGCAAAGCCCTGTCGCCGTCCTTTTGCCGCTGCCGCTGGCGGGCGCCTACGACTACCGTGTGGGCGACCAGCCGGTGGGGGTGGGCGAATTCGTCAGCGTGCCGCTGGGCAAGCGTGAGGTGGTCGGCGTGGTGTGGGGCGAGGCGTCGGGCGAGGTGGAGACCGGGCGCCTGCGGGTGATCGCCCGCCGGCTCGACTGTCCGCCGCTGCCCGAGGTGACGCGCAAATTCGTCGATTGGGTGGCGGCCTATACGCTGGCGGCGCCGGGCGCGGTGCTGAAAATGGCCATGAGCGTGCCGGGCGCGCTCGAGCCGCCCAAGCCGCTGTACGGCGTGCAGGTGGTGGCCGAGCTGCCGCCCGGCCTCAAGCAGACCGAGGCGCGCCGCCGCGTGCTGGAGGCGGCGGCGGGGCTGCCGCCGCTGCCGGCGGCCGACCTGGCCCGCGAGGCCGGGGTCGGCCCGGCGGTGGTCAAAGGATTGCTGGAGGCCGGGGCGCTGCGCCAGGTGGAGATTGCCCGCCCGCCGCTGTTCGACGCCCCCGACCTGACCCGGCCGGCGCCCATCCTGTCCGACGGCCAGCGGGTGGCCGCCGATGCCCTGGTGGCCGCGCTGGATGCCGGATTTTCCGTGCAGGTGATCGACGGCGTCACCGGCTCTGGCAAGACCGAGGTGTATTTCGAGGCGGTGGCCGCAGCACTTGCGCGCGGGCGCCAAGTGCTGGTGCTGCTGCCCGAGATCGCGCTGTCGGCGCAATGGCTCAAGCGCTTCACCCATCGTTTTGGCGTGGCGCCGGCCGAATGGCATTCCGAATTGTCCGACGCGCGCCGGCGCGATACCTGGCGGGCGGTGGCGGCCGGCGAGGCCCGCGTGGTGGTGGGCGCGCGCTCGGCCCTGTTCCTGCCCTATGCCGATCTCGGCCTGGTCGTGGTGGACGAGGAGCATGACGGCGCCTTCAAGCAGGAGGACGGCGTCAGCTACCATGCCCGCGACATGGCGGTGGTCCGCGCCCGCCTGGGCGGGGTGCCGGCGGTGCTGGCCTCGGCCACGCCGTCGCTGGAAACCCTGGCCAACATCCAGGCCGGCCGCTATGTGCGCCTGCACCTGCCCGACCGCCATGCGGGCGCCGCGCTGCCCGACATCGCCGCCATCGATCTGCGCCGCCATCCGCCGGTGCGCGGCATGTGGCTGAGCCCGGTGCTGGTCGCGGCGTTGGAGGAAACCCTGGCCGCCGGCGAGCAGGCCATGCTGTTCCTCAATCGGCGCGGCTATGCGCCGCTGACGCTGTGTCGCAAATGCGGCCACCGCCTGCAATGCCCCCATTGCACCGCGTGGCTGGTGGAGCACCGCCTTGCCGGCCGGCTGGTCTGCCATCATTGCGGCCATTCCGTCCGCCCGCCGCTGAAATGCCCGGAATGCGAGGCCGAGGAGAGTTTCGCCGCCTGCGGCCCCGGCGTCGAGCGCATCGCCGAGGAGGCCGCCCACCGCTTCCCCGGCGCCCGCATCGCGCTGATGGCGTCGGACACCGTGGCCGGCCCCCATGCGGCGGCCGAATTCGTGCGCCAGGTGGCCGATCACGAGATCGACCTGCTGATCGGCACCCAGATCGTCGCCAAGGGCTACCATTTTCCCCTGCTCACCCTGGTGGGGGTGGTCGATGCCGATCTGGGCCTGGAAGGCGGCGATCTGCGCGCCGCCGAACGCACCCACCAACTTCTGTCGCAGGTCGCCGGTCGTGCCGGCCGTGCCGAACGGCCGGGACGGGTCTTGCTTCAGACCTATCAGCCTGACCATCCGGTCATGCGCGCCCTGATCAGCGGCGATCGCGACGGCTTCATCGGGCAGGAGGCCGACAGTCGCCGCGATGCCGGCATGCCCCCCTATGGCCGGCTGGCGGCGCTGGTGGTTTCAGGCCCCGATGCAACCGCGCTGGACGAGTTCACCCGCCGGCTGGCGCGCGCCGCGCCGCGCTCGGACTCCATCCATGTACTCGGCCCGGCGCCTGCGCCGCTGGCCCTGTTGCGCGGCCGCCACCGCCGCCGTTTCCTGGTCAAGGCGGCGCGCAGCGTCAACCTGCATGCCGCCCTGCGCGAATGGCTGGCGACGGTGGCGCCGCAGGGTGGAATCCGGGTCCAGGTGGACGTGGACCCCTACAGCTTTTTCTGACGGGTAGGGTGGGGGTGGAGGGGCTACTACCTGCCCGGGTGGGGTGGGGCCGGGGCATCCGACGACCCCCGCGCCGATGGCAAAGTGTGGGACCCCCACTCCAAACGGGCAGGAGTCGGCTTGCAACACAAAACCCGATGTGCTAGTTAACCGACGCGCTTTTGGGGGAATTTTCTCCCTGGCGACAGAATACGTTTGAAAAACAAGATTTTAGGCCGCCCGGCGAATTCGTTTTCGACCTGACCCGAAGGACTTGCCCAGGTGCCATCCGAATCAATTGGCGTGATCGCCGAACGCTATGCCACCGCGCTCTTCGAGCTCGCCGAATCCCAGGGCGTGCTCGATCAGGTGGCGGGCGACCTCAAAGCTCTGAAGGCCATGGTCCGCGAAAGCGCGGACCTCAAGCGCCTTCTCGACTCTCCCGTGCTGACCCGCGCCGAGACGGGCAAGGCTGTTGCCGCGCTCGCCGAAGCTGCGAAGTTCGCCACGCTGACGGCGAACTTCCTCGGGCTGCTGGCCAAGAATCGCCGTCTGTTCGCCCTGGTGGGCGTCATCGACGCGTATCTCGGCCGACTTGCCGCCAAGCGCGGTGAGCTTTCGGCCAATGTCGCTTCCGCCGTCCCGCTGAGCGCTGCTCAGCAAGAAGCGCTGGCGTCGTCGCTCAAGTCCGCTTTCGGCGCCAATGTCGCCGTGGACGTGACCGTCGATCCCGCCCTGCTGGGTGGCATGGTGGTGAAGGTCGGTTCCCGCATGGTTGACAGCTCGCTCAAGACGAAGCTGCAGCACCTCAAGCTCGCTATGAAAGGGGTTGGATAATGGAAATCCGCGCGGCTGAGATCTCCGCGATCCTCAAGCAACAGATCGCCAATTTCGGTACCGAGGCGGAAGTCGCCGAGGTCGGCCAGGTTCTCTCGGTGGGTGACGGTATCGCCCGCGTGCACGGTCTGGACAAGGTCCAGGCCGGCGAGATGGTCGAATTCCCCGGTGGCATCAAGGGTATGGCGCTGAACCTCGAGACCGACAACGTCGGTATCGTGATTTTCGGCGACGACCGCTCCATCAAGGAAGGCGACACCGTCAAGCGTACCGGCGCCATCGTGGAAGTCCCGGTCGGCAAGGGTCTGCTGGGCCGCGTCGTCGACGCGCTGGGCAACCCGATCGACGGCAAGGGTCCGATCGAGGCGGCCGAGCTGCGCCGCGTCGACGTCAAGGCCCCGGGCATCATTCCGCGTAAGTCGGTGCACGAGCCGATGTCCACCGGCATCAAGGCCGTCGACGCCCTGATCCCGATCGGGCGCGGCCAGCGCGAGCTGGTGATCGGTGACCGTCAGACCGGCAAGACCGCCATTCTGATCGACACCATCATCAACCAGAAGGCCGCTCACGCCGGTTCCGACGAAAAGGCGAAGCTGTACTGCATCTACGTCGCCGTCGGCCAGAAGCGCTCGACCGTCGCCCAGATCGTCAAGACCCTGACCGATTACGGCGCCATGGAATACACCACCGTCGTGGCCGCGACCGCCTCGGAGCCCGCTCCGCTGCAGTTCATCGCCCCCTATTCGGGCTGCGCCATCGGCGAGTACTTCCGTGACAACGGCATGCACGCCCTGATCATCTATGACGACCTGTCCAAGCAGGCCGTCGCCTATCGTCAGATGTCGCTGCTGCTGCGCCGTCCGCCGGGCCGCGAAGCCTATCCGGGCGACGTGTTCTACCTGCACTCGCGCCTGCTGGAGCGCGCGGCCAAGCTGAACGACGCCAACGGCGCCGGCTCGCTGACCGCTCTCCCGGTGGTCGAGACCCAGGCGAACGACGTGTCCGCCTACATCCCGACCAACGTGATCTCGATCACCGACGGCCAGATCTTCCTGGAAACCGAACTGTTCTATAAGGGCATCCGTCCCGCCGTGAACGTCGGTCTGTCGGTGTCGCGCGTCGGCTCGGCCGCCCAGATCAAGGCCATGAAGCAGGTTGCCGGCACCATCAAGATGGAGCTGGCCCAGTACCGCGAAATGGCCGCCTTCGCCCAGTTCGCCTCGGACCTGGACCCCTCGACCCAGAAGCTGCTGGCTCGTGGCGCCCGTCTGACCGAGCTGCTGAAGCAGCCCCAGTTCGCCCCGCTGTCCACCGAAGAGGAAGTGGTTTCCATCTTCGCCGGCGTGCGTGGCTACCTGGACAAGCTGGACGTTCGCGACGTGGGCCGCTTCGAGCGTGGCCTGCTGTCCGAGGTCAAGTCGAAGGCCCCGGAGATCCTGACGGCGATCGCGACCGACAAGCAGATCACCAAGGAGACCGAGGACAAGCTGAAGGCTTTCCTCGACGCCTACGCCAAGACCTTCGCGTAAGGGGTCTGATACCCGATGCCGAGCCTCAAGGACCTACGGCTGAGGATCGCCTCCGTCAAATCGACGAGGAAGATCACTTCGGCCATGAAGATGGTCGCCGCCTCCAAGCTCCGCCGCGCGCAAACTGCGGCGGAGTCGGCGCGACCCTTCGCCGAGCGCATGGAGCGGATGCTGGGCACCCTGGCCGCTTCGGTGGCCGGGCAGGCGGGCGCGCCGCGCCTGTTGGCCGGCACCGGCAAGGACGACGTCCAGCTGATCGTCATGGTGACCGCAGATCGCGGCCTGTGCGGCGGCTTCAACTCGTCCATCGTGCGTGACGTCCGCCGCCTCGTCAGCCAGTTGCTGCGCGAGGGCAAGACCGTCAAGATCCTGCCCGTGGGCCGCAAGGGCCGCGAGCAGATCAAGCGCGATTTCGGCGCCCACCTGATCGAGGGCTTCGAGGGCCTGGGCCGCAAGGGGATCACCTTCCCCGAGGCCGACGCCGTCGCCGCCAAGGTCACGGCCATGTTCGAAGCCGGCGAGTTCGACGTCTGCACGGTTGTCTACAACCGCTTCCAGTCGGCGATCTCGCAGGTGGTGACCCGCCAGCAGCTCATCCCCTTCGCGGTGCCGGAGCAGGCCGCCGCCAAGGACGAAGGCGCCAAGGCGATCTACGAGTTCGAGCCGAGCGAAGAGGGCATCCTGTCCACGCTGCTGCCGCGCAATCTGGCGGTGCAGATGTTCCGCGCCATGCTTGAGAGCCAGGCTTCCGAGCAGGGTGCGCGCATGACCGCGATGGACAACGCCACCCGCAATGCTGGTGACATGCTCAACGGCCTGACCATCAAGTACAACCGGTCGCGCCAGGCTCAGATCACCAAGGAACTGATCGAAATCATCTCCGGCGCCGAAGCGCTGTAAGGAAATTAGGAGCTCACAATGGCAAACAAGAACGTCGGCACGATCACCCAGGTCATGGGCGCCGTCGTGGACGTGCGCTTCGAGGGCCCGCTGCCGGCCATCCTGAACGCGCTTCACACCACCAACGACGGCAAGACCCTGGTGCTGGAAGTTGCCCAGCACCTGGGCGAGAACACCGTCCGCACCATCGCCATGGACTCGTCGGACGGCCTCGTCCGCGGCCAGGAAGTGGTCGATACCGGCACCGCCATCCAGATGCCGGTTGGTCCCGAGACCCTGGGCCGCATCCTCAACGTCATCGGCGAGCCGGTGGACGAGCGTGGCCCGGTCGGCAACAAGATGACCCGTCCGATCCACGCCGAGGCCCCCGACTTCGTGTCGCAGTCGACCGAAGCCGAGATCCTGGTCACCGGCATCAAGGTCATCGACCTGCTGGCCCCGTACCTGAAGGGCGGCAAGATCGGCCTGTTCGGCGGCGCCGGCGTGGGCAAGACCGTGACCATCATGGAGCTGATCAACAACGTCGCCAAGGCGCACGGTGGTGTGTCGGTGTTCGCCGGCGTGGGTGAGCGTACCCGCGAGGGCAACGACCTCTACCACGAAATGATCGAATCGGGCGTTATCAAGACCGATGGCCCCGGCTCCAAGGTGGCCCTGGTGTACGGCCAGATGAACGAGCCGCCGGGCGCCCGTGCCCGCGTGGCCCTGTCGGGCCTGACCGTCGCCGAATACTTCCGCGACGAGGAAGGCCAGGACGTGCTGTTCTTCGTGGACAACATCTTCCGCTTCACCCAGGCCGGTTCGGAAGTGTCGGCGCTGCTGGGCCGCATCCCGTCGGCCGTGGGTTACCAGCCCACCCTGGCCACCGACATGGGTGCCCTGCAGGAGCGCATCACCTCCACCAAGAAGGGCTCGATCACCTCGGTGCAGGCGATTTACGTGCCGGCCGACGACTTGACCGACCCCGCGCCGGCCACCTCGTTCGCCCACCTGGACGCCACCACCGTGCTGTCGCGCGCCATCGCCGAGCAGGCGATCTTCCCGGCCGTGGACCCGCTGGACTCGACCTCGCGCGCGCTCGACCCCCGCATCGTCGGTGAGGAGCACTACCAGGTCGCCCGCGACGTGCAGCGCATCCTGCAGACCTACAAGTCGCTGCAGGACATCATCGCCATCCTGGGCATGGACGAACT
Source organism: Pseudomonadota bacterium (assembly GCA_023426365.1). Lineage (GTDB taxonomy): Bacteria > Pseudomonadota > Alphaproteobacteria > Rhodospirillales > Magnetospirillaceae > Magnetospirillum. The sequence goes on along the minus strand of JAFAAW010000023.1, from coordinate 4,266 downwards.
GTCGGAAGAGGACAAGCTGGTCGTGGCCCGCGCCCGTAAGATCCAGCGCTTCCTGTCCCAGCCGTTCCACGTGGCGGAAGTGTTCACCGGCACCCCCGGCAAGCTCGTCCCGATCGAAGAGACCGTGAAGAGCTTCAAGGCGATCTGCGCCGGCGAGTACGACCACCTGCCCGAAGCTGCCTTCTACATGGTCGGCGGCATCGAGGAGGCCATCGAGAAGGCCAAGAAGCTGGCCGCCGAGGCCGCCTAATCAGGTCGCGAGGGGGCGGGTTGCGGCCCGCCCCCTCTTCTCGATTTTGCTTTAAGGAACCAGGCCCATGGCCGAGAAGATTCAGTTCGAACTGGTGTCGCCGGCGAAGCTGCTGGTCAGCTCCGCGGTGGACATGGTGGTGGTTCCGGGCACCGAAGGTGACTTCGGCGCGCTGCCCCGCCACGCCCCCCTGATCGCCACCGTGCGTCCGGGCGTCATCGACGTCCATGACGCCGGCAAGGTCAGCAACCGTATCTTCGTTGCCGGCGGCTTCGCCGAGGTCAACGAGGAGCGCATCACCGTTCTGGCCGAAGAGGCCATTCCGGTGGCCGACCTGACCGCCGACCTGGCCGCCGAACGGGTGAAGGACGCCCAGGAAGCGCTGGCCGATGCCCGCACCGACGCCGAAAAGGCCGCGGCCGAGCAGAAGCTGCTGGTGGCGAACGCCATGAAGGCCGCCGCTGCCTGACCAGGCGCTCGCCTCCGGGTACGATTTCGCAAGGGGCTGACCTTCCGGTCGGCCCCTTGTCGTTTGATTCTCCTTGAAGTTTCCATCTGCTGTCACAAAATGGCCGACTGCCAACGCCAGAATTGGGGAACATGATGCCGCATTGGACGCCGGACGATATTCCGTGGAGCGAGTTCGACGCCGCCAAGCTGTCGCCCGACATCCTGAAGGTGGTCAAGGCCGCCGCCATGGTCGAGCGCAACGCGGGCGACTACACCTCGTATCTCAACAACGTCTTCCGCGACGACCCGGAATTCCGCCAGTTGGCCGTCCAGTGGCAGGCCGAGGAAGTGCAGCACGGCGACATTCTCGGCCGCTATGCCGAACTGGCCGACCCGGAGTTCAATTTCCCCGAGCGCTTCAAGCGCTTCACCGACGGCTACAAGGTGCCGATCGACCTGTCGGCCTCGGTGCGCGGCTCGCTGACCGGCGAATTGCTGGCCCGCTGCATCGTCGAGACCGGAACCTCGTCGTTCTACAGCGCGCTCCGCGACGCCACCGACGAGCCGGTGCTCAAGGCCATCTGCCACCGCATCGCCGGTGACGAGTTCCGCCATTACAAGTGGTTCTACGATTACATGAAGCACTATGTGGCGCGCGAGGGCGTGACCATGCTGCGGCGCGCCCTGGTGGCCATCGGCCGCATCAAGGAAACCGACGACGACGAACTGGCCTATGCCTATCACGCCGCCGTCGATCCGCTCGACATGCCCTACGACCATGCCCGCTGCAATCGCGAGTATGCCGCGCGCGCCTACAGCTTCTATCGCCCGGTCCACACCGAGCGCGCGGTCAGCATGGTGCTGAAGGTCATCGGCATCGACCCCACCGGCTGGATCGGCGGCAAGGCCAAGGCCTTCGCCTGGAAGAAGATGCGCTCGCGCGCCGAGGCCATGCGGCTGGCCGCCTGACGCGGGCGACAGCGGCCATTGCCCTGAAACGGCAAGGGCGCCCCGCGACAGGCGGGGCGCCCTTTGTCGTTCGGGAGCCGGGCCGGGGCGGCAAACGGCTGGCGCCCCGGCCCGGCTTCCTCAATTGGCGCGGATCTCGCGCACCGTCTGGCCCAGGCCGCTCTTGAGAACCTCCGCCTGATGGGCGAGGTCGGCGCCCGAGGCCAGAACCTGCTCGGCGGCGTGGCTGGCGGCCAGCACCGCTTCGGACACGCCGGCGATGTTGAACGACACCTGCCGGGTGCCTTCGGCCGCCTGGTGGACGTTGCGGGCGATCTCCTGGGTGGCGGCGCCTTGCTCCTCCACCGCGCTGGCGATGGCGGTGGTGACCGAGTTCATCTGGCCGATGACCTTGGTGATGGCGCCGATGGCGCCCACCGCCTGCGAGGTGGCGTTCTGCACCGCGCTGATCTGGGCGCTGATCTCCTCGGTGGCCTTGGCGGTCTGGTTGGCTAGGTTCTTGACCTCGCCCGCCACCACGGCGAAGCCCTTGCCGGCGTCGCCGGCGCGCGCCGCCTCGATGGTGGCGTTCAGGGCCAAAAGGTTGGTCTGGCCGGCGATGTTGGTGATGAACTGCACCACCTCGCCGATCTTGGTGACCGATCCGGCCAGTTCGGAAACGCAGCGGTCGGCCGCCTCGGCATCGGACACCGCGGCCGAGGCGATGCGGGTGTTCTCGCTCATCTGCCGGCCGATCTCGCTGATGGAGCCGGACAGCTCCTCGGTGGCGGCGGCCACCGTCTGCACGTTGGCCGAGGCTTCCTCGGCGGCGCTGGCCACGGCGGCGGCGCTGCCGCGCGCCCGATCGACCATGGAATTCAGCCCCTCGGCGGTGTGCAGCATGCCGGCCGAGGCGCGCTCGACCACCTCGGCCACGCCGCCCAGCGAACTTTGCAGATTGTCGGCGACCACGTTCATGCTGCGCCGACGCTCGGCTTCGGCCTGGGCGCGGCTGGCCTCCTGTTGGTCGTGCAGGGCCTTGTTCTCCTCCGCCTGCACCTTGAACACGGCAACCGCGCGGGCCATCTCGCCGACCTCGTCGGTGCGGGTGGTGGACGGCACCTCCACGCCCAGGTCGCCGCCGGCCAGGCGGCGCATCACGGCGGTGATGGCCTCCAGCGGCTGCGCGATGCCGCGCGCCAGAGCCAGGGCGGCGATCAGGCCGGCCAGCAGCACGCCGGCCATGACCGCCAGCGCCGTGGTGCGGGCGGTGGCGTATTGAGCGGCGTATTCGCTGGAATCCATCACCAGTTCGACCACCGCCGCCGGCTTGCCCGCATAATCCAGCACCGGCGCGGCCACCGCCGTCACCGGCACGCCGTCGCGCTCGCCGCGCTTGATCACCTGGCTGCCGTCCAGCGCCTGGCGCCATTCGTATTCGGCGAAGAACGGCTCCTTGGCGGTGGTGGCCAGGGTCTTGAACTCGTCCTTGGTGCCGCCGCCCTGTTGCACGGCCGCCTTGGCGGCATGAATGGCGACCTCGACCGCGAACTGGCGCTTGAAGGTGTCGGCCAGGGCCTGGCCGAAATTCATGCCGAATTCCACGGTGCCCACATGCTGGCCGTCCATCCGGACCGGCAGCACCGAGCGGATGCCCATGCCGCCGACGCCGTTCTCCAGGCCCAGCACCGGCTTGCCGGTGCGGTTGGCCTCAAGCACGGTGTGGCGGAAGCTCGACAGGTCGTCGCCGAACTTCTTGGGCATGTGAACGCGCAGGAACGAGGTGGCGGGGGCCAGGTGGAACTGCATCTGATCCACGCCGTAAGTGGCTTTCAGCGCGCCGAACGGCTCCAGGAACATCTGCCCCAGGCGGTCGCGGTCATGGGCGGCGAAGGCGGCCTTGGTGTCGGGCATTTCGGCCACCAACTGGGCCAGCAGCGCCCCGGCACGGGTGTTGTCGGCCACCGTGGCGATGAAGGCGACGCGGGTATTCTCCAGCTCGCGCTCCTCGGCGGTGCGGATGGTCCGCGCCAACTGATTGAGCATCAGCGGCACGAGAACCAGGGCAACCACAACCAGCAGGGCGAGGAAGGAAACAGCCAGCCGCCCCTTGATCCCCATACGTGTCATCCCGTAACTCCCCCAGCAAGAACCGACGATCTCAGGCCCGGAACGGAAGAAGAAATAGCGCAATCACCCGTTGCGCTCCGCATCTCGAAAGAAGGATGACCTTTCGAAGCAGAGCAATGATTGGGGCTGGAAATTTCCCGCCGCTCCATTAGTATTTCGCTAGCAACCTTTAAGTGTAGGCGTCAAAACATGGATTCTATCGGCCACTTCCGGATGCGGCGCTTTGCTTCATCGCTTGTTTCATATGAGCGAAACATCTTCTTCTAATCAACAAAAATGCATTGGCGGCATGTAAAATCCCGCCGGGCGCGGGGCCGGCCATTAGGGCTGGACAGAGGGGAGCGCTGACGCCAAGGTACGTCCGGCGCGGACGTGGCGAAATCGGTAGACGCAAGGGTCTTAAAAACCCTCGACTTCGGTCATACGGGTTCGAGTCCCGTCGTCCGCACCATCACTTCGATGGCCGGCACTCCGATAACCGGGGGCTT
>JAFAAW010000004.1 GCA_023426365.1 Pseudomonadota bacterium | reverse complement strand
GGCGACAACGTGAAGATGAGCGTGCAGCTGATCGCCCCGATCGCCATGGATCAGGGCCTGCGCTTCGCCATCCGCGAAGGCGGCCGCACCGTCGGCGCCGGCGTGGTTGCCAAGGTCCTCGAGTAGTTTGGGATAACCTGCCGACGTCGCGAAAATAGCGGCGTCGGCATGGTTGCCAAGCGTATCGAGACACTGTATAAGGCGTGGCTTCGGCCGCGACCGGCCTGGGTGCCGCACCCAAATCGGGGCGGCAGTTCGGTTGCAGGAGTGTAGCTCAACTGGTAGAGCACCGGTCTCCAAAACCGGGGGTTGGGGGTTCGAGCCCCTCCACTCCTGCCAAACCGAACAAGGTCACCGTTTCCAGCCCAGGCGCCGTCGGCGCGTAACGTTCAAGAGAATGATGGCAAAGACGTCTCCAGGCCAGTTCTTAAAGCAGGTCCGGCAGGAGGTGGCCAAGGTCACCTGGCCCAGCCGCAAGGAAACGACGGTCTCCACCGTGATGGTGTTCATCATGGTGACGATCGCCGCTCTCTTCTTCATGCTGGTCGATCAAGCGTTCGCCTGGATCGTCAAGCTGGTTTTCGGTCTCGGAGGGTGAGATGGCGACCGCCCGCTGGTACGTGATTCACGTCTATTCCGGTTTTGAGAAGAAGGTCGCCCAGTCGATCCGTGAGCAGGCCGAGCAGAAGGCCATGGCCGAGCTGTTCGAGCAGGTGCTGGTGCCCACCGAAGAGGTGGTCGAGGTCCGGCGCGGCTCCAAGGTGAACGCCGAGCGCAAGTTCTTCCCGGGCTACGTGCTGGTGAAGATGGTGCTGACCGACGACACCTGGCATCTGGTCAAGAACACGCCGAAGGTGACCGGCTTCCTGGGCGGCAAGGGCCGTCCGGTTCCGATCACCGAGCGCGAGGCCGAACGCATCATCAAGCAGGTGCAGGAGGGCGTCGAACGCCCGAAGCCCTCGGTGGTGTTCGAGGTGGGCGAGCAGGTCCGCGTCTGCGACGGTCCCTTCACCTCGTTCAACGGCCTGGTCGAGGAAGTGGACGAGGAAAAGGCCCGCCTCAAGGTGGCGGTGTCGATCTTCGGCCGCTCCACCCCGGTCGAACTGGAATACGCCCAGGTCGAGAAGATCTGAGGCAGAAGGTTGCAAGGGGCGCCGCCGGATGGTTCCGGCGGCGAACCTCGTTTTCGTTACCGGCGGATGTTCCGCCGGTTGTCGGGGCGGAAGGCCGGCCATGGCCGCACCGCCAACTCTGAACCCCAGAGGGTAAGATGGCAAAGAAAGTCATTGGTTACATCAAGCTTCAGGTGCCGGCCGGCAAGGCCAATCCGTCGCCGCCGATCGGTCCGGCGCTGGGTCAGCGCGGGCTGAACATCATGGAATTCTGCAAGGCGTTCAACGCCCAGACCCAGCAGCTCGAAGCCGGCATGCCGATTCCGGTGGTGATCACCGCCTATTCGGACCGCACCTTCACCTTCGTCACCAAGACCCCGCCCGTGACCTACTTCCTCAAGAAGGCCGCCGGTGTCCAGAAGGGCTCGCAGACCCCCGGCAAGGGCGGCACCGTGGGCCAGGTGACCATGGAGCAGATCCGCGAGATCGCTGCCAAGAAGATGGTCGACCTCAATGCCAATGACATTGAGGCGGCTGCCAGCATGCTCGTCGGCTCGGCCCGTTCCATGGGCCTCAAGGTGGTGGAGTAATCCCATGGCTATCGGTAAGCGTCTGAAGGCGGGTTACGCCAACATCGACCGCAACAAGTTCTACTCGCTGGACGAGGCCGTCGCGCTGATCAAGGACGGCGCCAAGGCCAAGTTCGACGAGACCGTGGAAATCGCCCTGAACCTGGGCGTCGATCCCCGTCACGCCGACCAGATGGTCCGCGGCGTGGTCGAGCTGCCCCACGGCACCGGCAAGACCGTGCGCGTGGCCGTGTTCGCCAAGGCCGACAAGGCCGAGGAGGCCCGCAAGGCCGGTGCCGACATCGTCGGCGCCGAAGACCTGGCCGAGAAGATCCAGGGCGGCTTCATGGATTTCGACCGCTGCATCGCCACCCCGGACATGATGGGTGTGGTGGGCCGTCTGGGTAAGGTCCTCGGCCCGCGCAACCTGATGCCGAACCCCAAGCTGGGCACCGTCACCCCGAACGTGACCGAGGCGGTTCGCGCCGCCAAGGCCGGTCAGGTGCAGTTCCGCGTGGAAAAGGCCGGTATCGTGCATGCCGGCGTGGGCAAGGCCTCGTTCGACGCCGCCAAGCTGGCCGAGAACATCAAGGCCTTCGTGGACGCCATCAACAAGGCCAAGCCGACGGGCGCCAAGGGCACTTACATCAAGAAGGTGTCGGTCGCCTCGACCATGGGCCCGGGCGTCAAGCTGGACATCGCCAGCCTGACCGCCTAAGGCTTCCGGCCTTAAACCAATCTCCTCCCCTTCGGGGGAGGCGACTGGGGGCACCCCCTCGGGGGCGCCCCCGACCTGTCCGAGACCGTAGGTGCCGGTCCTGGTTCGTCCAGGGCAGGCTTGATGGATTTCCGCCTACGCAGACAGAAGAGGAAACCATTTTCGCCCATCCCCTCGGGGCCGGGCACGAGATGGCTTGATGCTTCTGGGACAGGCCACCGGTTTCGCCGACCCGTGTCGGCGAGGCCAGAGGGCAAAAGGTGGGGCCGACCGCCCTTGGGCGGGCAAGCCCCAACGTGTTTGTTGGAGACGAAAGTGGACCGGACACAGAAGAAAGAGTGGATCGGTGCGCTGCATGAGACGTTCGGAGATGCCGGTCTGGTGGTCGTCGCCCATTACAAGGGCCTGACGGTTGCCGAAATGACCGATCTGCGCGTCAAGATGCGTGCGGCCGGTGCCAGCTTCAAAGTGACCAAGAATCGTCTCACCAAGCTCGCCCTTCAGGGTACCGCTTACGAGGGTATTGCCGACCTGTTCGTCGGTCCGACCGCCATCGCCTACTCGGCTGATCCGGTCGCCGCCGCCAAGGTCGCCGCCGATTTCGCCAAGGCCAACGACAAGCTGAAGATCCTGGGTGGATCGCTCGGCGGTCAGGCCCTGGACGTCAACGGCGTCAAGGCTCTTGCCACCCTGCCGTCGCTGGACGAGCTGCGTGGCAAGCTGATCGGCATGATCTCGACCCCGGCTACCCGCATCGCCGGCGTTCTCCAGGCTCCCGCTGGGCAGGTTGCCCGCGTGCTTGGCGCCTATGCGAAGAAGGACGAGGCCGCGTGAGGCCTACCTTTAATACCCAGTACTCAAGCCTTATCTAGGAGTTTACAATGGCTGATCTCGCTAAGCTCGTTGACGAGCTGTCCGCCCTGACCGTTCTGGAAGCCGCCGAGCTGTCCAAGCTGCTGGAAGAGAAGTGGGGCGTTTCCGCCGCCGCTCCGGTCGCCGTCGCCGCCGTTGCCGGTGGTGCCGCCGCTGCTCCGGCCGCCGAAGAGAAGACCGAGTTCGACGTCGTCCTGGCCGATGCCGGCGACAAGAAGATCAACGTCATCAAGGAAGTCCGCGCCATCACCGGCCTGGGCCTGAAGGAAGCCAAGGACCTGGTCGAAGGCGCCCCGAAGACCGTCAAGGAAGGCGTGTCGAAGGACGAAGCCGAGAAGATCAAGAAGGTTCTGGAAGAGGCCGGCGCCAAGGTGCAGGTCAAGTAATCCAGGCTTTTCGAGCCAATCGGCCAAAGGGCCGGGGCGTGGTGGCAGCGTGCCGCCACGTCCCGGCCCAATGGCGCTTGTACAACAGACCCGGCGGGCCGCGCCTGACGGGACTGGTTTACGGAAGCGGGGCACCTCCGTTTTCGGCACCGCCGCCGGTTTCGACCCTGGCAGCACCCAAGACGGCATGCGCCGGGTTGCGGGCGGCACGACGAAAGATTTCCAGGGCGGGCGACGCCGATCGCCTGTCCGGGTCCGGAACTGCAGTCCGGACCGAAACCGACATGAGGACGAGGAGCGGCAATGGCTAAATCCTACACGGGTCGGAAGCGTATTCGTAAGAGCTTCGGGCGTATCCCCACGGTTGCGCCGATGCCAAATCTGATCGAGGTGCAAAAAAGCTCCTATGATCACTTCCTTCAGATGGACGTTCTGCCCGAAAAGCGTGCCAATGTCGGCCTGCAAGAGGTGTTCAAGTCGGTTTTTCCGATCAAGGACTTCTCGGAGCGCGGCACGCTCGAATTCGTCAAGTACGAGCTCGAGCAGCCCAAGTACGACGTCGAGGAATGCCAGCAGCGCGGCATGACCTTCGCCGCGCCGCTCAAGGTCACCCTGCGCCTGGTGGTGTGGGACATTGACGAGGACACCGGCGCGCGCTCGATCCGCGACATCAAGGAGCAGGACGTGTACATGGGCGACATGCCGCTCATGACCGCCAACGGCACCTTTGTCATCAACGGCACCGAACGCGTAATCGTGTCGCAGATGCACCGCAGCCCAGGCGTCTTCTTCGACCACGACAAGGGCAAGACCCATTCGTCGGGCAAGTACCTGTTCGCCGCCCGCGTGATCCCCTATCGCGGCTCCTGGCTGGACTTCGAGTTCGACGCCAAGGATCTGGTCTATGTGCGCATCGACCGCCGCCGCAAGCTGCCGGTCACCACGCTGCTTTATGCGCTGGACAACAACGCCACCCAGGACCTGCGCGCCAAGCGCAAGGAAGAGGGCCGCGCGCCTGAGCTGACCGAGCTCAAGGGCATGGCCAGCGAGGACATCCTCAACTACTTCTACGACACGGTCATCTACAACCGCGGCCCGAAGGGCTGGAAGACCGCCTTCCACCCCGAGCGCATGAAGGGCGTCAAGCTGGTCTATGACCTGATCGATGCCAAGACCGGCGAGAAGGTGGCCGAGGCCGGCACCAAGATGACCCCGCGCCTGGGCAAGAAGCTGCGTGACCAGGGCGTCGAGGACATCCTGGTTCTGCCCGAGGATTTGGTCGGCCAGTACCTGGCCGAGGACATCATCAACGAGCAGACCGGCGAGATCTATGTGGAGGCCGGCGACGAGCTGACCGCCAACATCCTGGCCGAGCTGGAGAAGGCCGGTGTGACCGAGCTGCCCATGCTCGCCATCGACCATATCAATGTCGGCCCCTACATCCGCAACACGCTGGCCATCGACAAGAATTCCTCGCGCGAGGAAGCCCTGATCGACATCTATCGCGTGATGCGTCCGGGCGAGCCGCCGACGCTGGAGACCGCCGAGGCGCTGTTCCAGGGCCTGTTCTTCGACGCCGAGCGCTACGACCTGTCGGCGGTCGGCCGCGTGAAGATGAACTCGCGCCTGAACTTCGCCGATAAGGACGTGCCGGACACCATCCGCGTGCTGCGTCGCGACGACATCCTGGAAGTCATCAAGGTTCTGGTCGGCCTCAAGGACGGCAAGGGCGAGATCGACGACATCGACCATCTGGGCAACCGCCGCGTCCGTTCGGTCGGCGAGTTGATGGAAAACCAGTACCGCGTCGGTCTGCTGCGCATGGAGCGCGCCATCCGCGAGCGCATGTCCTCGGTGGACATCGATTCGGTGATGCCGCACGACCTGATTAATGCCAAGCCGGCGGCGGCGGCGGTGCGTGAATTCTTCGGCTCCTCGCAGCTGTCGCAGTTCATGGACCAGACCAACCCGCTGTCCGAGATCACCCACAAGCGCCGCCTGTCGGCGCTTGGCCCGGGCGGTCTGACCCGCGAGCGCGCCGGCTTCGAGGTGCGCGACGTCCACCCGACCCATTACGGCCGCATCTGCCCGATCGAGACCCCCGAAGGTCCGAACATCGGTCTGATCAACAGCCTGGCCACCTACGCCCGCGTGAACCAGTACGGCTTCATCGAGGCGCCCTACCGCAAGGTGGTGGACGGCAAGGTGACTTCCGACGTGGTCTACCTGTCGGCCATGGAAGAGGGCCGCTACACCGTCGCCCAGGCCAATTCGGTGCTGAACGACGACGGCTCCTTCGTGGAAGACCTGGTGTCGTGCCGTCAGGCCGGCGAATTCGTCATGGTTCCGCCGACCGAGATCAACCTGATCGACGTCAGCCCCAAGCAGCTGGTGTCCGTCGCCGCGGCGCTGATCCCGTTCCTCGAGAACGACGACGCCAACCGCGCGCTGATGGGGTCGAACATGCAGCGTCAGGCGGTGCCGCTGATCCGCGCCGAGGCGCCCCTGGTGGGCACCGGCATGGAGCAGGCGGTGGCGCGTGACTCGGGCGCGGCGATCACCGCCAAGCGCACCGGCATCGTCGACCAGGTGGACGCCACCCGCATCGTTATCCGCGCGACCGAGGACGTGTCGGCCAACGAATCGGGCGTGGACATCTACAACCTGCTGAAGTTCCAGCGGTCCAACCAGAACACTTGCATCACCCAGAAGCCGCTGGTGAAGGTGGGCGACCGCATCCGCAAGGGCGACATCATCGCCGACGGCCCCAGCACCCAGCTGGGCGAGCTGGCGCTGGGCCGCAACGTGCTGGTCGCGTTCATGCCCTGGAACGGCTACAACTTCGAGGACTCCATCCTCATCTCGGAACGCATCGTCCGCGACGACGTGTTCACCTCGATCCATATCGAGGAATTCGAGGTGATGGCCCGCGACACCAAGCTGGGCCAGGAGGAAATCACCCGCGACATTCCCAACGTGGGTGAGGAAGCCCTCAAGAATCTGGACGAGGCCGGTATCGTCTATATCGGCGCCGAGGTGAAGCCGGGCGACATCCTGGTGGGCAAGGTGACGCCGAAGGGCGAATCGCCGATGACCCCCGAGGAAAAGCTGCTGCGCGCCATCTTCGGCGAAAAGGCCTCGGACGTCCGTGACACCTCCTTGCGTCTGCCCCCGGGCGTCGCCGGCACCATCGTGGAAGTGCGCGTGTTCTCCCGCCGCGGCGTGGAGAAGGACGAGCGCGCCCTCGCCATCGAGCGGGCCGAGATCGAGCGTCTGGCCAAGGACCGCGACGACGAACGCGCCATCCTGGAGCGCTCGTTCTACGCCCGCCTGAAGCAGGTGCTGATCGGCAAGAAGGTGGTGTCCGGTCCCAAGGGTGTCCGCGCCGGCCAGGTGGTCGCCGAGGACATGCTGGCCGAGCTGCACACCAGCGCGTGGCGCAACATCGCCGTCGATGACGATGCGGTGATGGGCGACGTCGAGCAGCTCAAGCGTGCCTTCGACATGGCCGTCCAGCGCCTGCAGGACCGCTTCGAGAACAAGGTCGAGAAGCTGCAGCGCGGCGACGAGCTGCCGCCCGGCGTGATGAAGATGGTCAAGGTGTTCGTGGCGGTGAAGCGCAAGCTGCAGCCGGGCGACAAGATGGCCGGCCGTCACGGCAACAAGGGCGTCATCTCGCGCATCATGCCGCTGGAGGACATGCCGTATCTGGAAGACGGCCAGCAGGTGGACATCGTGCTGAACCCGCTGGGCGTGCCGTCGCGCATGAACGTGGGTCAGATTCTCGAGACCCATCTGGGCTGGGCCGCCGCCGGCCTCGGCCAGCAGATCGGCAAGGTGCTGGAAGGCTACAAGCACAACACCGCCTCGGTCGCCGACGTGCGCAAGAAGCTGCAGGACATTTACGGCCCGCAGCTCTATGCCGAGGAGATCAGCGAGCTGTCCGACGCCGAAGTGCTGGAACTGGGCGAGAACCTCAAGCCCGGCACGCCCTTCGCCACCCCGGTGTTCGACGGTGCGCGCGAAAGCGACATCTGCGAGATGCTGGACAAGGCGGGACGCGACCGTTCGGGCCAGGTCACCCTGTTCGACGGCCGTACCGGCGAGCCCTTCGACCGCAAGGTCACCGTGGGCTACATCTACATGCTCAAGCTGCATCACCTGGTGGACGACAAGATCCACGCCCGCTCCATCGGTCCGTACTCGCTGGTCACTCAGCAGCCCCTGGGCGGCAAGGCCCAGTTCGGCGGCCAGCGCTTCGGTGAAATGGAAGTGTGGGCGCTGGAAGCGTACGGCGCCGCCTACACGCTGCAGGAAATGCTCACGGTCAAGTCGGACGACGTCTCCGGCCGCACCAAGGTCTACGAGGCCATCGTGCGCGGCGACGACAACTTCGAGGCCGGCATCCCTGAGTCGTTCAACGTGCTGGTCAAGGAACTGCGCTCGCTCGGCCTGAACGTCGAGCTGACCCAGCGCACGTACTAAGACCCTTCAAATACCCTCGGCGGGAGGGGGCAGGCCCCCCTCCCAGCCGCACCCGAGTCCACGCGGGAGTAGGTCATGAATGAACTGATGAAGATTTTCGGTCAGGCGAGCGGCACCCAGTCCTTCGACCAGATCCGGATCTCGATCGCCTCCCCCGAGCGCATCCGCTCGTGGTCGTATGGCGAAATCAAGAAGCCTGAGACCATCAATTACCGGACCTTCAAGCCGGAGCGCGACGGCCTGTTCTGCGCCCGCATCTTCGGTCCGATCAAGGATTACGAGTGCTTGTGCGGCAAGTACAAGCGCATGAAGTATCGCGGCATCATCTGCGAGAAGTGCGGCGTGGAAGTCACGCTGGCCAAGGTCCGGCGCGAGCGCATGGGTCATATCGAGCTGGCCAGCCCCGTCGCCCATATCTGGTTCCTGAAGTCGCTGCCGAGCCGCATCGGCCTGCTTTGCGACATGACGCTCAAGGATCTTGAGCGCATCCTGTATTTCGAGAACTACGTGGTCGTCGAGCCGGGCCTGACCCCGCTCAAAATCCGCGAGCTGCTGACCGAAGAGCAGTACATGCGCGCGGTCGACGAGTACGGCGAGGACAGCTTCACCGCCAAGATCGGCGCCGAGGCCATCCGCGACATGCTGTCGGCCATCGATCTGGAGTCCGAGAAGGACAAGCTCAAGATCGACCTCAAGGAGACCACCTCCGAGGCCAAGCGCAAGAAGCTGGTCAAGCGCCTGAAGCTGGTGGAAGCCTTCCTGGAATCCGGCTCGCGTCCCGAGTGGATGATCCTGGAAGTCATTCCCGTGATCCCGCCGGAGCTGCGCCCGCTGGTTCCGCTGGATGGCGGCCGCTTCGCCACCTCGGACCTGAACGACCTCTATCGCCGCGTCATCAACCGCAACAACCGCCTCAAGCGCCTGATCGAGCTGCGCGCGCCCGAGATCATCGTGCGCAACGAAAAGCGCATGCTGCAGGAAGCGGTGGACGCCCTGTTCGACAACGGCCGCCGCGGCCGCGCCATCACTGGCGCCAACAAGCGTCCGCTGAAGTCGCTGTCCGACATGCTCAAGGGCAAGCAGGGCCGCTTCCGTCAGAACCTGCTGGGCAAGCGCGTGGACTACTCGGGCCGTTCGGTCATCGTGGTGGGTCCCGAGCTGAAGCTGCACCAATGCGGCCTGCCCAAGAAGATGGCGCTCGAGCTGTTCAAGCCGTTCGTCTATTCCAAGCTCGAACTCTATGGCATGGCCACCACCATCAAGGCGGCCAAGCGCATGGTCGAGAAGGAGCGTCCCGAGGTGTGGGACATCCTGGAAGAGGTGATCCGCGAGCATCCGGTGATGCTGAACCGCGCGCCCACCCTCCACCGTCTCGGCATCCAGGCGTTCGAACCCACCCTGATCGAAGGCAAGGCCATCCAGCTCCATCCGCTGGTGTGCACCGCGTTCAACGCGGACTTCGACGGTGACCAGATGGCCGTGCACGTGCCGCTGAGCCTGGAGGCCCAGTTGGAAGCGCGCGTGCTGATGATGTCCACCAACAACATCCTCAGCCCCGCCAACGGCAAGCCCATCATCGTGCCGTCGCAGGACATCGTCCTGGGCATCTACTACATCACCATGGAACGCGACGAGCAGCCCGGCCTGGCCGTCAAGATCCGTTCGCTCGACGAGCTGAAGGCCGGCATCGCCAAGGGCACGCTGTTCTTCGTGAACCGCACCAATCCCGCCGAGCAGCCGGACGTCAAGGACATCGACGGCCTGATGGACATGATCGGCCGCCGCGAGGTGACCGCCCATCGCGCCGTTCTGGCCACCGGCGACGCCCTGGCCGCCGGCCTGGAATCGGGCCTGCTGCGCGTGTTCAACGTCGAGAAGCCCGGCACCCCGCTGGCCTCGTCCGCTCCGGCCGACGTGGAAAAGGCGGTCAAGAACGGCAAGGCCATCCTCTATCGCCTGCCGGTGTTCGGCACCATGGCCGAGATCGAGGAAGCGCTGACCGAGAAGGTGCTGACGCTGCACCAGAAGATCCGCGCCCGCTACAACAACATCGACACCGAGGGCAACCCGATCGTCGAGATCGTCGAGACCACCGCCGGCCGCATGATGCTGTCCGAGGTGCTGCCGCGGAACCTGAATGTTCCGTTCTCGGCCATCAACCGCCTGCTGACCAAGAAGGACATCCAGAACGTCATCGATCTGGTGTACCGCCATTGCGGCCAGAAGGAGACGGTGATCTTCGCCGACCGCGTCATGGGTCTTGGCTATTCCAACGCGTTCAAGGCCGGCATCTCGTTCGGCAAGGACGACATGGTGGTGCCGCCGGCCAAGGAAAAGCTGGTCACCGAGACCGAAGCCAAGGTCAAGGAATACGAGCAGCAGTACCAGGACGGCCTGATCACCCAGGGCGAGAAGTACAACAAGGTCGTTGACGCCTGGTCGAAGTGCACCGACGACGTGGCCGACGCGATGATGAAGGAAATCAGCCGCGTCGAACCCGGCAAGCAGGTGAACTCGGTCTACATGATGGCCCATTCGGGCGCCCGTGGTTCGGCCGCCCAGATGAAGCAGCTCGCCGGCATGCGCGGCCTGATGGCCAAGCCGTCGGGCGAGATCATCGAGACCCCGATCATCTCGAACTTCAAGGAAGGCCTGACCGTGCTGGAGTACTTCAACTCCACCCACGG
>JAFAAW010000009.1 GCA_023426365.1 Pseudomonadota bacterium | reverse complement strand
AGCCAAGGCCGCCCCCGCCCGGGCCGCCGTGGCGAAGGCGCCGTCCGGTGCCGCGCCCCAGCCGGCGGCCGCGGACACCGCGCGTGAGGCGGCCATCGCCCATATGCAGGCCCAGGTCCGCGATTTCGTCTCGCCCGAGCGCCAGGCCCTGCTGACCAGCGCCATGGCGGTGCATCGGGCCAAGCAGAAGATCCTGGCCGATCTGGACGATGAAAGCCGGGCCAAGCTGGTGGCCATGGCCATCACCACCCTGCTGCATCAGGGCGACCCATCCGACAAGACCAAGAAGTAACAGGAACAGATCCCTTGTCTCTCGATCCCACCGAACTCGCCCGGGGCGTGCTGGCCGGAAACCGCCGCGCCCTGGCCCGCGCCATCACCTTGATCGAATCCACCCGCCCCGATCACCGCGAGGCGGCCGAGGCCCTGCTGCATCAATTGCTGCCCCATTCAGGGCGCAGCGTGCGCATCGGCATCACCGGCGTCCCCGGCGCCGGCAAGTCCACCTTCATCGAGGCGTTCGGCCTGCACGTGGTGGGGCGCGGGCACCGGCTGGCGGTGCTGGCGGTGGACCCGTCAAGCCCGCGCACCGGCGGCTCCATCCTGGGCGACAAGACCCGCATGGAGGAATTGTCCCGCGACGAACGCGCCTTCATCCGGCCCAGCCCGTCGGGCTGCACGCTGGGCGGCGTGGCGCGCCGCACGCGCGAGGCCATGCTGGTGTGCGAGGCCGCCGGCTATGACGTGATCGTGGTGGAAACCGTGGGCGTCGGCCAAAGCGAGACCGCCGTGGCCGACATGGTGGACATGTTCCTGCTGTTGCTGGTCCCCGGCGGCGGCGACGAGTTGCAGGGCATCAAGAAGGGCATCGTCGAGCTGGCCGACGCCATCGTGGTCAACAAGGCCGATGGCGACCTGGCCCATGCGGCGGCGCGCGCCGCCCGCGACTATCGCAACGCGCTGCACCTGCTGACCCCGGCCAACAAGGGGTGGACGGTGCCGGTGTTGACCTGCTCGGCGCTGGAACATGCCGGCATCGACAAGGTGTGGGAGAACGTGGGCCAGTATCGCGAGGCGATGGAACAGTGCGGCGCCTTTGCCAGCCGCCGGTCGTCGCAGGCCCATGCCTGGATGTGGAACGAGGTCGCCGAAACCCTGATGCAGGCGCTCAAGGACGATCCCCGCGTCGCCCAGATGCTGCCGGCCATGGAACACGACGTGGCCGGCGGGCAGGTGGCGCCGGGCCGGGCCGCGCGGCAGTTGGTCGCCACCTTCCGTCACGCGCTTGGCGGGTAGCGCGGATTGGAAAAGTTACATGACGGTGCGGCGCCCGCTTTGCGGCGCCGCATTTGTCGGGGTATGGTAATGCGCCCCCCTAAAGCTCCCGGGATCAGTATCAAATGAATAACCAGCCTTCCGCCCAGGATCTGCTCGTTCTCAAGAAGGAGCTGGTCGGCCTCTTCGGCCACCTGCAAAAGATCCGCAAGGAACTGGCTGCGCTGAACCCTCCCGGCGCCCCCGATCATTTCGGCTCCATGTCCGAACAGTTGGACGCCATCGTCCACGCCACCGAAGGCGCCACCAATTCCATCATGGAAAGCGTCGAGGGCATCGACAGCCTGATGGTGGAAGCCCGCGGCTATTGCCAGGGCGGCAAGCTGGGCGAGATCTTCGATCAGGTCACCGACAAGGTGAACACGGTGTTCGAGGCCTGTTCGTTCCAGGACATCACCGGCCAGCGCGTGACCAAGGTGGTCAACTCGCTGAAATTCGTCGAGGAACGCATCAACGCCATCATCTTCACCTGGGGGCGCGACGAGCTGACCAAGGTGGTGGTCGAGATCAAGGAAGACCAGGACCCCGACAAGCAGTTGCTGCACGGCCCGCAATTGCCCGGCCAGGGCATCAGCCAGGCCGACGTGGACAAGATGCTGGCCCAGACCGACATCGACAAACTGTTCGGCTGACCCCGGGGGCGGGCGCGCGCCCCTGTCTCACCTTGCGTGCCAAGCGGCGACTCCAAGCGCTTGGGAACGAATCGGAATCCGCTTGACTGGGCGCGCTTGCCCCCGTAAAAACGCGGCTTCCCCGGTTTAAAGCCGGGACCGGATTACCTTGCGCGCGGCAACTTGGCCCGCGCCCGAACACAAAGAGGATGCTGACCATGGCCCGTCGTTGCTCCATCACCGGCAAGGGTGTTCTGACCGGTAACAACGTCAGCCACGCCAACAACAAGACCCGCCGCCGCTTCCTGCCCAACCTGCAGGAAACCTCGGTGCTGTCCGACGCCCTGGGCCAGATGGTCCGCCTGAAGGTTTCGACCCGCGGCCTGAAGACCATCGAGCACAACGGCGGCCTCGACGCCTTCCTGCTGTCGACCAACGATTCGGTGCTGCCGGTCGAGTCCCGCCGCCTGAAGAAGCGCGTGCAGGCCGCCCTGGCCAAGAAGCAGGCTGCTTCGGCCTAAGCCGTCAGCGCTTCGGCATTGGTTCGCCAAGCCCCGGAGGGTGTTCCCTCCGGGGTTTTTGGCGCTTGTGGTCCTGGGTGTCCCTGCCCGGCCCCCCAGGCCGTGTCCGCCATGCGCAAGACGGCTCCGCGCGATGCCCTTGTCCCCCTGCGGCCGCCCGGGCGCCCTCAGGGGGGGCGGGGCCGTGGGGCGTGCCCCATCACGGCGGGTGTTGACCCGACCATCGTGCCCGTCGCCCCGTCGTCGGGCGGGGAAGGGTTGGCGGCGGCGCGCGGATACCCGGCCGGACCGCTCCGGGCCTGATGTCGACGGCCGGGGCACTCCTTTCCCGCCATTCCGTGCTGAGCCAAATGAAAAGCCCCGTATCCGGCCGTCGGCCTGACACGGGGCTGCGTTCTTTGCGCCTGATCCCGGCGGTTCTCCGCCACGGGGGCGCTTTCCGGCTGGTGCGGCTTACTTGGCCGCCTCGTTCGGATCGACGAACAGCACGTTGACCTCGACCGCGTTGGGGTCGGGGCGTTCCAGGATGATGCGGAAACCGGCGGTGCCGCCCGGGTCCAGCGCGGTGACCGGCGGCTGGGCCTGCTTTTCCTGCACCACCGCCTTGTCGCGGTCCAGCAGCACCAGCTTCATGGTGGGTACCGGGCGCTCGCGATCGGAGATGTTGGCGATGATGCCGCGCACGATCAGCACCTCGGTGTCGTTCTGCACGAAGCGTTCGGGCGTGCCGGCGTTGCGCAGCTCCAGCCCGGCGCCCGGGCGCTCGTGGCGCAGGCCGGCCTGGGTCAGCAATTCGTGGGCGGGCGGATACAGGCCCACCAGCTTGTCCTGGAAGTAATAGCCGGCGCCGCCGGCGCCGCCCAGCAGCAGCAGGACCAGCAGCACCCACAGCGCGCCGGTGCCCTTGCGCGCGTCGGGCTGGCTGCTGAACACCTCGGGGATGGGCTTGGGCGGCGCGTCCACGTCGATGTCCAAATCCTGCGACGGCGACGGTTCGGGCCGGGCGCGGGGGCCGAAATCGGGGATCGGCGGCTCGTCCATGTCCAGGTCGGCGCCGATGCGGCCGCTGGACGGCGGCGCGCGCAACGGTTCCGGCTCCGGCTCCGGTTCCGGCTCGGGCCGGGGGGCGGCGAACATGGGGCGCGGCTCGGGCGCGGGCGGCGGCGGAAACGAGCTTTCATCCAGCCCGAAATCGTCCCGCGGCTGGTTGACCGACTGGAACCACTTGTGGCCGCACTTGGCGCATTTGAGCGTCCGCCCCGACGGCATCAACGCCTTGTCGGGCACGGAAAAATTGGTGGTGCAGTTCGGACAACTGATCAGCATGGGATGGGACAACCTAGCCCAAGACGAACTTCCTTATAGGACTATCCCAAAACCAACACAAGCGCGCGCTGGACGAAGGCCAAGCGCGCGTGTCATCCTTCGCGCCGTCGGGAGAAGCTATTGTGCGGCATCGCCCTCGTGGGGAACATATTATCCGATTCGACGGGGTCGGGTTGCGTTATGGCCTGGGGCCTGAAGTGCTCCAGGACATATCCTTCGCCTTGCCGTCCGGGTCGTTTCACTTTCTGACCGGCCCTTCGGGTGCGGGCAAATCCTCTTTGCTGCGCCTGATGTACTTGGGGCTGCGGCCGACGCGCGGCCGCATCATGCTGTTCGACAAGGATATCGCGCTGACCAAGCGCTACGAGCTGCCGGCGCTCAGGCGCCGCATCGGCGTGGTGTTCCAGGACTTCCGCCTGCTTGACCATCTGTCGGCGCTGGACAACGTGGCGCTGCCGCTGCGCGTGCGCGGGGTCAAGGAATCCGAGGTGCAAAAGCACGTGCCCGAATTGCTGGGCTGGGTCGGCCTCGCCGACCTGCTGCATGCCAAGCCGTCCACGCTGTCGGGCGGGCAGAAGCAGCGCGTCGCCATCGCCCGCGCGGTGATTGGCCGGCCCGACCTGCTGCTGGCCGACGAGCCGACCGGCAACGTGGACGACCACATCGCCATGCGGCTTTTGTACCTGTTCGAGGAGCTGAACAAGCTGGGCACCACCATCGTCATCGCCACCCATAACGAAGGTCTGGTCAGCCGCTTCGCCCATCACAAGCGCCTTCACATCGAGCACGGCACGGTTCACAAGGTGGAATGATGGAAAAGGGTGCGTGATGCTGGGCCGCCGTTCCGACCTGCCGCTCAAGGGCGATGCAACCAGCCGGTTCCTGCCGTGGCTGGTGGCGCTGATGGTCTATCTGTCGGCGGTGGCCGTGGCCGGCACCTTCGTGCTGGCCGGCCTGGTCAGCCGCTGGGACCACGACGTGGCCGGCACGCTGACGGTGCAGGTCGCCCCCGTCCCCGGCGAGGCCGGCGAGATGCTGACCGACGAGCGGGTGCGCCAGGCGGTGGACCTGCTGCGCCGCACCACCGGCGTCAAATCCGCCCGCGCGCTGGACAAGCAGCAGATCATCGCGCTTCTCGAACCATGGCTGGGCAGCGCCGAGGTGGTGCGCGACCTGCCGCTGCCGCGCCTGATCGACGTTTCCGTGGACCCCGATTCCCGCATGGATCTGGGTGATCTGGCCGACCGCCTGGCCAACACGGTGCCCGGCGCCAGCCTGGACGACCATCGCGTCTGGCTGTCGCGCCTGATCAACCTGTCGCTGACCACGCAATGGGTCGCCATCGGCATCGTGGTGGTGATCGGCGGCGTCACCTCGGCCACCGTGGTTTATGCCACCCGGACCGGGATGGCGGTGCACAAGGGCGTGATCGAGGTGCTGCACCTGATCGGCGCCCACGATGACTATATCGCCCGCCAGTTCGCCGACCGCGCTTTCTCGCTGGGCTTCTCCGGCGGCCTGATCGGGCTGGCGCTGGCGGTGCCGACGCTGGGCGCCATCGGCTGGGCGGCGCGCCGGGTCGAGGGCGGCTTCCTGCCCAGCCTGTCCCTGCCGGTGCTGGGCTGGGTGGTGATCGGCCTGTTGCCACTGGCGGCGGCGCTGCTGTCCATGTATACCGCCCGCCTGACCGTGCATGGAACCCTGGCCCGCATGCCATGACCGCGCTCCAAGACCGCCCGCGTTCCCGGTGGCGGCTGGCCATCAAGGCCGGCGGCCTCGTGGTGGGTGGCGCGCTGGCGCTGGCCTTGCTGTGGTGCATGGGGTTCCTGTGGTTCGTCGCCGTGGTCCCCGCCCGCGTCGATGACGCCGACACGCGGACCGACGCCATCGTCGTGCTGACCGGCGGCAGCGAGCGGCTGACCACCGGCATCGATCTGCTGCAGCAGGGCGCGGCGCGGCGGCTGTTCATCTCGGGCGTGCACCGGGGCGTCGAGGTGGGCGACATCCTCAAGCTGGCGCGCAGCGGCCGCAGCGATCTGGCCGACGGCATCGTGCTGGGCTATGCCGCCGACGACACCCTGGGCAATGCCAGCGAAACCGCGCGCTGGGTGGCGGACGAACAGGTGGGGTCGCTGCGCCTGGTGACCGGCGCCTATCACATGCCGCGCAGCCTGGCCGAGTTCCGCCGCGTGCTGCCCGGCGTCACCATCATTCCCCACCCGGTCTTCCCCGATGCGGTGAAAAGTCGCGAATGGTGGCGCTGGCCCGGCACGGCGACCTTGCTCGCGACCGAATATTCGAAGTATCTGGCTGCGGAAATCCGCCATTGGTTCATGCCGAGAAAGCCCAGCCCGTGACTGCCCTCCGTTCCGCCCTGTTCGTCGCCCTGTTCAACGCCTGGACCCTGGTGCTGGGCATCCTTTACCTGCCGCTGCTGGCCTGCCCGCCCAAGGTGGTGGCGGGGCCGGCCAAGTTCTGGGTGCGCGGCTGCTTCGTGCTGCTGCGGCTGTTGTGCGGCCTGTCCTACCGTATCGAGGGCGAGGTGCCCCGGGGCGCCGCCCTGGTGGCGTCCAAGCACCAGTCCACGCTGGAGACCTTCGCCTTCCGGCTGATCCTGGACGACCCGGCGGTGATCCTGAAGCGCGAGCTGCTTCGCATTCCCATCTTCGGCTGGTACCTGGGCAAGACCGGGGTGATCGCCATCGACCGCGCGGCCGGCATGAAGGCGCTGAAGGAAATGGTCAAGGGCGCCGAGGCTGCGGTCGCCGAGGGCCGCCAGGTGCTGATCTTCCCCGAGGGCCACCGCCAGGAGGTGGGCGCCGAACCCAATTACCACAGCGGCGTCGCCATGATTTACGCCGGCCTCGGCCTGCCCTGCGTTCCGGTGGCGCTCAATTCCGGCCTGTTCTGGGGGCGCGGCAGCCTGTCCAAGCGGGCGGGCGTGGTGACCATCCGCTTCCTGTCCGCCATCCCGGCCGGCCTGGACCGCAAGACCTTCATGGAGCGCCTGCAGGCGGCCATCGAGCCGGCCAGCACCGCGCTGGCGGCCGAGGCGCGCGAGCGCTGGCCGCACCTCCGCTGATAACTTGATCCCTGTGGATAAGTTTGTGGACGCGGATGTGCGGTTTTCGTTCTCATCTTGTGGATAAGTTGGATAACCGGCCGGCATGCTGGTGAATCAAGCACTTGTCCTGTGCAAACAAAAAAAGAACAAAATCTTGACGGGGGCGCGCGGCTGGCCCTAGACTCCGCCCCTTTCAACCCGGCAGAAATCTTGGGCTTTGCAACCTTTTTGGCCTATGCGCCGGGGCATAGGCATATTGGCGCCAATATGGCGGAGGATGTGGAATGACGCAGGTGGCCTCCATTTCCCAGCAGATCTGGGACATGAAGTATCGGTTCAAGACGGCCGAAGGCGAGCCTGTGGACAAAACCATCGAGGACACCTGGCGCCGCGTGGCGCAGTCGCTGGCCTCGGTGGAAAAGGACCCGGCCCTGTGGACCGAGCGCTTCTATGAGGCCATGCACGATTTCAAGATGCTGCCCGCCGGCCGCATCGTCTCGGGCGCCGGCACCGAGCGGCGGGTGACGCTGTTCAACTGCTTCGTCATGGGCGACATCCCCGACGACATGGAAGGCATCTTCGAGCACCTGAAGCAGGCCGCGCTGACCATGCAGCAGGGCGGCGGCATCGGCTACGACTTCTCCACCATCCGCCCCAAGGGCGCGCCGGTGAAGGGCGTGGGCGCCGACGCCTCGGGGCCGCTGTCGTTCATGGATGTGTGGGACGCCATGTGCAAGACCATCATGAGCGCCGGCTCGCGCCGGGGCGCCATGATGGCGACCATGCGCTGCGACCACCCCGACATCGAAGCCTTCATCGACGCCAAGCGCGAGCCGGGCCGGCTGCGCATGTTCAACCTGTCGGTGCTGGTGACCGACGCCTTCATGCAGGCGGTCAAGGACAATTCCGACTGGGAACTGGTGTTCGACGGCACCGTGTACAAGTCGCTGCCGGCGCGCGCGCTGTGGGACAAGATCATGCGGGCGACCTACGCCTATGCCGAGCCGGGCGTGATCTTCATCGACCGCATCAACCGCCTGAACAATCTGTGGTATTGCGAGACCATCCACGCCACCAACCCCTGCGGCGAACAGCCGCTGCCGCCCTATGGCGTCTGCCTGCTGGGGTCGGTGAACTTGGCCAAGCTGGTGGCCAAGCCGTTCGAGGACGGCGCCCATCTGGACCTGGACGCCCTGCGTCAGTTGGTGCGCACCGCCGTGCGCATGATGGACAACGTGGTGGACGTGTCGCGCTTCCCGCTGCCCATGCACGAGGACGAGGCCAAGTCCAAGCGCCGCATCGGCCTGGGCATCACCGGCCTGGCCGACGCGCTGATCCTGTGCGGCGCGCGCTATGGCGGCCGCCAGGCGGTCAAGCTGACCGAGGAATGGATGGCGGCGCTGCGGCGCGAGGCCTATCTCGCCTCGGTCGAACTGGCCAAGGAAAAGGGGCCGTTCCCGCTTTACGACCGTGACCAGTACCTGGCCGGCGACAACATCCGCGACCTGGACGAGGACGTGCAGGCCGCCATCGCCGAACACGGCATCCGCAACGCGCTGCTGACCTCCATCGCGCCGACCGGCACCATCTCGCTGTTCGCCGACAACGTGTCGTCGGGCCTCGAGCCGGTGTTCAGCTTCACCTACACCCGCCAGGTGCTGCAACCCGACGGCACCCGCCGCCAGGAGGAGGTGAGCGACTACGCCTATCGCCTGTTCCGCCGCACCCACGGCGACAACGCCGACCTGCCGGCCGCCTTCGTCGATGCCCAGACCCTGTCCCCGGCCGAGCATGTGGTCATGCAGGCGGCGGTGCAGAAGTACATCGACAGCTCCATCTCGAAGACCATCAACGTGCCCGAGAGCATCAGCTTCGAGGATTTCCGCGATGTCTACGAGAAGGCGTACGAGCTGGGCTGCAAGGGCTGCACCACCTATCGCCCCAACGACATCACCGGCAGCGTGCTGGAGGTGAAGAAGGAGGAGAAGCCGGCCGAGCCGGAACTGCCGCTGGAAGCGCCCAAGGCGCGGGCCGAGGATTACCTGGAGGCGGGCGGCGTCATTCACCTGACCAAGCCGCTGGACCGCCCCGAGGCGCTCCCCGGCAACACCTTCAAGGTGCGCTGGCCCGACAGCGACCACGCTATGTACATCACCATCAACGATGTCATCGAGAACGGCCGCCGCCGTCCGTTCGAGGTGTTCATCAATTCCAAGAACATGGAGCACTTCGCCTGGACGGTGGCGCTGACCCGCATGATCTCGGCGGTGTTCCGCCGCGGCGGTCACGTCGCCTTCGTGGTCGAGGAGCTGAAGGCGGTGTTCGACCCGCGCGGCGGCCAGTGGATGGGCGGCCGCTATGTGCCGTCGCTGCTGGCGGCCATCGGCGACGTCATCGAACGCCACATGATCGACATCGGCTTTTTGCCCGATGCCAAGACGGCCCGCGAGGAGCCCGATCTGGTCGCCGAGCCCAAGCAGGTGGTGAACCTGGGCGAAACCCGCCTGCGCCACTGCCCGAAATGCAACCAGCCCTCGCTGGTGCGGTCGGAAGGCTGCGATTCCTGCCTGTCGTGCGGCTATTCCAAGTGTTCTTGACCGTTTGAGATGTTGCGTTATGGCGAGCTAGGGGCGGCCACCGATCCAGGGCAACCCAAATTCTTGCGGATATACTGGAAGCGGTAAGCCCTGAAACGCCGTCGGCGATGCCGTTCGGCGTGCCTGAGACCATGCACTACCCCGCGACAGTTGGCTGCGGGGGGGGCTCTCCGCCGATTACGTTTCGGCATCTCATCGAGCTGCTCGAAACAGTCGCCCATAGCTGCCCCACGGCTTGTCCACAAAGCCGAACCGCTCGTACCAAGCTATGAGCGTCTCCGTGGACATCGGCGTGCGCGCCTCTGTGGCTTTTGGCCGTACCAATAACTCCAGCCTGGTCCCGTGCCGGTCAGCCAGACCGCAAATGAACATCATCATCGCGGTGCCGACGCCTGGTCCACCGCGCCGCACTCCGACCCAGGCAATGTAGGCACTGTTGTCGCCGCTGACATTGGCTTCAACCTCTGCCTCGGCCAACCCGAAAATGATGTCGTTGCTCTCGTAGAACTCGGTCAGGAAGGCGGCCAGATCAGCCGGGCAGCGCTCGATCGGGGTACCTGCTTGCGGCTTTCGGCGATCGGCCGGCCGCGCCCATGGAAGAGGCTTTCTGTCCATTGGCTTATCCTCTGCTCCCCAGCCGATGGGATTGATAGGGCTTCAGGCCGGAACCGATGCCCCACGCCCCGGCGACGACGTCTCGTTCGTTCCATACTTCTGCTGGTAATTGCTGTCGCCGCCCGTCTTATCGCCTTTCTTCGCCATGTGCCACTTCTCCGTCCCATCCAGTCCGCCTAAGCCAATCCAAGGGACACGATCCAGGAAAAAAATGGGCTGCGTGGAGATGGCGTGACCAATTCGCTTCATAAAATTCATGCGCACTTAGCTGTCTTTTGCCGATAAATGCGAAAGACAACTGCATTGATAAGATAATTGCGCCTCCTGTTCAAGTTCACAGAAAATAGTGTGCTAGTGGTGAAAATTTGCTCTGCGTGGATAAATCCCGTCACCGGCAGCATGATTTTTGCCTTTACCGCTTCATGTCGGCGTGTATTCTTCCGTTTTTAATGGCTACGCTGCCGGGGTATCTGTTGAAAGGTCAAAACCCAGGGTTCGCCTATGCTGCTACCGCAGTGAAAGATGGCGACCGCCGGATCCGCTATGTCATCAAGCGTCGAGCCGATGGCCGGCCCTCGCCAGTCGGCTGTCTTTACGCAGCACATTTGAGTCGCGCCTATGAGAGCCCAAACACAGTTGAGACAATCCTCAAAGGGGTGCGGGCACTTCTGTCGTTCGCGGACGAAAACGGCCATGACATCGAAGGCATTCTCCTTCGGGGCGAACGCATAGAGCCGAGAAAGATTCGAGCATTCGCTTACTGGTTGGAGCAACGCTACTGCCGCGATGACGGCGTGATGACGACGGCAAGCGCTTAATTGCCTCGATTAGAATAAGGCGCCAACCCTCTGTTGATTTAATGGCTTGATCGCGGGTTAAGCTTCCCAAGAGAATTCCCGCAGTTGCTCCACACAGATGGACGATCACATCGGTCGGTGCAAAATCGGGCGCCTGACGCCTGACAGCTTCGAGCGCGAAATCTGCTATTTCGGCCGCTACCGCGCCGTCCAAGGTCAAAGATCTCTTCATATCCCCGCAACCCGAAAAATGATTTCGTCATCCACTTCAGTAGGCGAAATACCTGCCGATGGTCAACCGCTCAAGCCGAAGAGACACTTCGGCTTATGGCAAGCGATCTGAAATCAGTTTTAGGGGCGAAGGTGCGAGCGGCGCGGGAAAGCGCCTGCTTGAGCCAAGAGCAGCTGGCTGAACGGATCAACCGCACGGCAGAGACGGTCTCGAATATCGAACGCGGGAAGAATATGCCGGCGATCGAGACCCTTCAGGCGCTTTGCGCGGCCCTCGGTTTGCGGCTTTCGGAGCTTTTCGCGGACGAAGATTTGGGCCGAAATGCTGACCGCGTTGCGCGGGAACATAGGCTGATCCAGACGCTGCGCACGCTGTCCGAAAGCGATCTTGAGGTCGCCGAAAAAACTATCCACGCGCTGGCAAATCGCACTCAGCCGTAAATCAACGCCGCGAGGTTGCGCCCGGTCGCCAGCGAAGTGAGCCGGCGCTGGCCGCGCCGTCTTGCACTTCGCTGCCGCCCGCGCGCCCGAAATGAGATATCGTTTGGCTGCTAACGCAACAGGGACATCGAAAATTACAATGCGTCATCACATCGAACATAAGGCGCTGTGGCTCCCGAAATGCGCGGCTCCCGAGCTAACGCAACATATTCCGTTTATCTATAAGAAGTGCGGCTGAGGACGGGCCGCTAGGGTCGGTCCCGCGCGCCCCCAGGGGCGCGGCTGAAGCCTTGAACTCGACCCCATGCGCCGCGGTGTGCCGCGGCGCATGGGGCGTTTCCGGGTGCCGTCCCGCGCCGGATGCATTGGTCCGGCCCGCCCCGGCCATCCTTCGCGAAGGGAGGCCGTCTCCCTCCAACGGACTATGAACATGGTCTGTATGAGGAATTTTCCTCCACCTCCAGGCGCGTCACAATGACGGCCCATCCTCGGGGATGGGCAGGACAGCTTTGGGAGTGGGGACTATGACGGCTTGGCTCAACGCGTTTCGGCATGACGATTCCGCCGGCAAGGTTGCCGAACTGGCCGAAGCGTTGGACCTCTACGGCAATCATGCCGGCGTGGGGTTGTGGGATGCGGTGTTCCATGACGGCGACCCCGCGCACCCGCAAAGCAAATGGAACTGGTCCGGACAGTTCCGCCGCTTGCTGGGCTTCGACAGCGAGGCGGATTTCCCCAACCTGATGACAAGCTGGTCCGACCGGCTGCATCCCGAGGATTCCGGGCCGACCTTCGCCGCCTTCGGCGCCTTCCTGGCCGATGCCAGCGGACGCACCCCGTTCAATGTCCGCTATCGCGTCAAGATGCGCGACGGCTCGTACCGCTGGTTCAGGGCCATCGGCGGCTGCAAGCGGGGGGCGAACGGCGTGGCGCTGCGCGCCTGCGGCTCGCTGATCGACATTCACGAAGAAGAATGCATGAAGGAACACGCCCGCGTTCTTGCCGACAGCTTCGAGAAGAACGTGAAGGCGGTGGTCGAAACCGTCGCCGTGGGCACCGCCGAATTGCAGAGCTCGGCCGGCCGCCTGGGGGAGCTGTCCGCTCAGACCACCGGGGAAAGCGCGGCGGTGGCTTCGGCCACCACCCAGACCGCCGCCAACGTCCAGGCGGTCGCCTCGGCCACCGAGGAATTGTCGGCCTCCATCACCGAAATCGGCCATCAGGTGGAAAGCTCGGTCAGGATCGCCGGCGAGGCGGTGGAGCAGACCAATCAGATCGGGGCCACCGTGGACAGCCTTGCCGAAGCCGCGCAGCGGATCGGTGCCGTGGTGAAGCTCATCCAGGACATCGCCAGCCAGACCAACCTGTTGGCGCTGAACGCCACCATCGAGGCGGCGCGGGCCGGGGATGCCGGCAAGGGCTTCGCCGTGGTCGCCAACGAGGTCAAGACATTGGCCAACCAGACCGCCAAGGCCACCGAGGAGATCAGCGTGCAGATCTCGGGCATCCAGGCGGCAACCAGCCAGACGGTGACCGCGATCAGGGGCATCGGCGAAACCATCCGCTCGGTCAACGAAATCTCGACCACCATCGCCTCGGCCGTGCAGGAACAATCGGCCGCCACCCAGGAGATCGCCAACAACGTCGCCCAGGCGGCGGCGGGAACGGCCGAGATGTCCAGCAACGTCCACGCGGTGAACGATGCGGCGACGCAGGCGGCCGATGCCTCGGCCGAGGTGATGGCCTCGGCGTCCAACCTTTCGCAGCAAGCGGGGGCCTTGAACCGGCAGGTGGACGACTTCCTGGCGGCCCTGCGCGCCTAGGTGCCTGGTCCCGGCCGGGTGTATTTTTGGGGCACGCCCTTTGGCCGCGCCATTTCCCGTGAAGTTTTCGCGTCATCACGCTAGAACCCGTGGAGCCAGCCCCCGCGCGACATTACTGTGCGGGCGCTTTCTCTCCACCGTGCCGGTGATCGCGTAAGGGGTGCCCCATGGAGTTCTTTCGGCGTCTGACGTTTCTGGTGTGCACCCCCGCCTTTGATCCCGACGATCTGGAAGGCCACCGGGTCGAGCAGATCATCGGCGAGGTCGAGCGCCTGGGCTTCGAGGTGGTGCGCGCGCGCCGCATCGCCGATGCCGAGATCGCCGTGCAGACCGACGCCGCCATCGGCTGCGTGCTGGTGGATTGGGGCAAGAACGGCCAGGGCGGCGAGGCCCCGGCGCTGATCGACCTGATGCGCCGGCGCGGCCTGGAAATGCCCATCGTCATCCTGGTGCGGGGCGAGCGGTTCGAGGACATCCCCGTCGATGTGCTGGACTACATCGACGGCTATGTCTTCCTGGCCGAGGAAACCCCCACCTTCATCGCCCGCAACCTGGTCAGCCGCCTCAAGCAATTCGCCGACACCCTTAAGACCCCGTTCTTCGGCGCCCTGGTGGATTACGCCGAGGAAGGCAACCAGTTGTGGACCTGCCCCGGCCACAATGGCGGCATCTTCTACAACCGCAGCCCGATCGGCCGCATCTTCGTCGAGCATCTGGGCGAGGCGGTGTTCCGCGACGACCTGGACAATTCGGTGCTGGAACTGGGCGACCTGCTGATCCACGAAGGCCCGGCCTTGCAGGCCCAGAAGCAGGCGGCCCAGATCTTCGGCGCCGAGAAGACCTATTTCGTGCTGAACGGCACCTCGGCCTCCAACAAGATCGTGCTGTCGGCCCTGGTGGCCGAGGACGATCTGGTGCTGTTCGACCGCAACAACCACAAGGCCGCCCATCACGGCGCCCTGCTGCTGGGCGGCGGCATTCCGATCTTCCTGGAAACCGACCGCAACGCCCAGGGCCTGATCGGTCCCATCTATACCGACGCCTTCGACGAGGAGGCGATCCGCGAGAAGATCCGCACCAACCCGCTGGTCAAGGACCCCGACGCCTGGAAGCGCCCGCGCCCGTTCCGCGTCGCGGTGATCGAGCAGTGCACCTATGACGGCACCATCTACAGCGCCGAGGCGATCCTGGAGCGCATCGGCCACCTGTGCGACTACATCCTGTTCGACGAGGCATGGGCCGGCTTCCTTAAGTTCCATCCCCTGTTCAAGGGGTGCTACGGCATGGGGCTGGAGAATCTGGGGCCGGATTCGCCCGGCATCATCTCGACCCAAAGCACCCACAAGCAGATGGCGGGATTTTCCCAGGCCTCGCAGATCCACGTGCGCGACCGCCACATCAAGGGCCAGCATCGCCGCATCGAACACCGGCGCTTCAACGAGACGTTCATGCTGCACGCCTCGACCTCGCCGTTCTATCCGCTGTTCGCGTCGCTGGACGTGGGCGCGCAGATGATGCGCGGGCGCTCGGGCGAGGTGCTGTGGGACGACACCGTGCGGCTGGGCATCGAGCTGCGCAAGAAGATCCGCCAGACCGCGCGCGAGTTCCGCGAGCGCGAAAAGGACCCGGCGCGCCAGTGGTTCTTTGACCCCTTCGTGCCCGATGTGGTGCCCTCGCCCTATGGCGCCGCCGAAACGGTGGCGTGGGAGGACGTGCCGTCGGACCTGCTGGCATCGGATCCGCGCTATTGGGAATTCAGCCCCGGTGCCCGCTGGCACGGCTTCAGGCACGTGACGCGGCCCGGCCACGCCATGACCGATCCCAACAAGCTGACGCTGATCACTCCCGGCTTCGACGCCGAGACCGGCACCTATGCCGATTACGGCATCCCGGCGCCGGTGGTGGCGCAGTACCTGCGCGAAAACCGCGTGGTGCCGGAAAAGAACGACCTCAACTCGCTGCTGTTCCTGCTGACGCCGGGCGTGGAATCGTCCAAGGCGGGCACGCTGCTCAGCACCCTGGTGGCGTTCAAGCGCCGCCACGATGAAAACGCGCTGCTCGAGGACGTCATCCCCGAATTCGTGGCGCGCCGCCCGCACCGCTATCGCGGCATGCGTATCCGCGACCTGTGCGGGCAGATGCATTCCTTCTTCCGCTCGGCCAATGTCAGCCTGTTGCAGCGCAGCCAGTTCGCGCCCGAGCACCGGCCCGACATGGTGATGCGGCCCAACGACGCGGTGCGCATGCTGACCCGCAACCAGGTGGATTACGTGCCGCTGGACGAGGTGTTCGGCCGCATCGCCACCACGTTGTGGGTGGTCTATCCGCCGGGCATCGCCACCGTCATCCCCGGCGAGCGGGTCAACGAGCGGGCCAAGCCCATGCTCGACTATCTCCGGATGTTCGAGAAAAGCTCGAACCTGTTCCCCGGCTTCGAGGCGGAAATCCAGGGCCTTTACCGCGAGACCGAGGAAGACGGTCGCGTGCGTTTCTATACCTACGTCGCCAAGGAATAGCGGGCGGACCCCGCCCGGGCGGGTGGCCCAAAGCATGGAGGGCGCCTCGCGAAAGCGAGGCGCCCTTAGCGTTTCCAAGGCTTCGCGCCGCGGAAAGGTCTCGGCGACCTTGCCCGGCCGTTCCCGCGGCCCCGCGCGGATTGTCCTTGCAAACGGCGGCTTCGGCGCCCGGCGTCGTGGATGCACGAAGCAAGCCCGTGCATGACGACCTTCGGGTGGCCGATACCCACATCTGGGGCGAAGGTCTTGGACCCCGGCCCTTAGGGACGGTCGGGGTAAAGTCCCTGGGTGGCGATGCAATAGGTCAGGGCGATCTCGGGATTGACCACGTTGACCTGGGCGCTCGCCCCGCTGGCCGCCGGATTCACGGCGACGGTGCCGCCGTTGATCATGTTCACGTCGATGGTGCGCTGGGGCGTGGCGGGCACCAGACTGCTCGCATCCACGCTGACCTTGACGTTGCCCACCGACGCGGTGTTGCCGGCGGTCGGCGCCGTGGTGGTATAGGGGCCGATCAGGCTGGACGGCGCGTTGGCCTTGCCGCCGGTCAGGTAATAGGTGGTGCCGGCAGCCGGGTTGCTGGCGCCCGGCGGCGACGCGCTGGGAATGCCGGCAACCACGTCCACGGTGCCGGTGCCGGTCAGCCCGGTGCCCGACCCCGCCTGGGCCGGAATGGTGATCTGGGCCGGCCCGTGGCTGGCGGTGAACGTCGCGGTATGGGTGTGCGGCGGCAGCGGAACCTGGGTGCTGTTCAGCGTGAGGTTCTCGACGCCGCGTTTGGTGCCCAGGGGCAGCGGGCTGGTGATGCCGGCGACCTGGTTGGGGTTGACGCCCACGATGGTCCGCCCGCGCAGGTCCGGCACGTTGAAGGTGGTGCTGCCATTGCCGCCATAGACGTAGCCCACCAGCGAGAACAGGGCCTGGTTTTCATTGACCCGCAGTTCCTGGCCGTAGGCCGCGACATAGCCCCGGGGGCACCAGTTGGCGGCGACGGCGCACACGCTGCCGATTATGGGTTCGTAGGCGCAGGCCTGGGCCGGCTGGGACTGGATGGCCAGGACGCCGGCGCCCAGGGCAAGGGCGGCCGTGCCGCGCAACAAAGCGGGGTGA
Organism: Pseudomonadota bacterium; assembly: GCA_023426365.1. Lineage (GTDB taxonomy): Bacteria > Pseudomonadota > Alphaproteobacteria > Rhodospirillales > Magnetospirillaceae > Magnetospirillum. The sequence continues at coordinate 28,071 of JAFAAW010000009.1, read as the reverse complement.
AGGGATACGGTCATGGATGATGACTCCTGTGAGGTCGCCCGGGCCAGCCGCGGGCGCAACGGCGCGAACTCAGATTGAAGGAGTGCAGTATATGGCGGTGGTCATGCGCTAACGTACCCCCAAACGTCGATCGTATGTCAAAGATATGCTATTAAATCGGGAAGTGTCAAACCGAGTCGGCCTCCGTATGCCACTTTTACGGCGCTGTCATCGTCGGCAACACGCGCTACGCGGGTTTCAGGTGCCGCGCACCGTAAGCACGCATCGGGTGCCCTGGCCCCCTTCCATGGTGATGTGCCCGTCCAATTGCCGGGCCAGTGCCCGCACCATGTGCAGGCCCAGGCTGGTCTGCTCGTCCAGCCGAAATCCCTCGGGCAGGCCGACGCCGTTGTCGCGGACCACCAGCGTGAACCCGCTTTGCCCGGCGGGGTGCAGGGTCACGTCCACCTGGCCGGAGCGGCCGCCGGCAAAGCCGTGTTCCAGCGCGTTGCTCAGCAGTTCGGTGGCGATCAATGCGGTGGGAACCACCTGGTCGCCGGTGATCTCGACCGGGGCGGCGGCCACGCTCCACCGCACATTGTGGGCGCCGGCCGCTTCGAACACGTCGCGGCACAGCGCCTCAAGGTATGCGCCCATGTCCAGCCGCTGGTCGCCCGGATTGTGCAGCATGCGATGCAGGCGGCCGACGGTGGCCACCCGCTTGCGCGCGTCTTCCAGCGCCCGCAGGGCGGTGGGGTCGCGCACCTCGGCCGCCTGGATCATCAGCAGCGACGAGATCAGTTGCAGGTTGTTGGATACCCGGTGCTGCAATTCGCTGAACATCACCTCGGCCTGGCGGGTCAGCGCGGCGCTGCGCCGGCGTTCCTCGTCCAGCCGGCTCAGCGCCGCGTTCATGATCTCGATCAGGGCGATGTCCACCCCGACGATGACCAGATAGAAGCCGACGGCCATGGCGCGGCTGCTGTCGAGCGTCAGCGATTCCACCGGCGGTATGAAGAACCACAGCGCCGCCAGTCCGCTGAGGATCGCGACCATCACCCCCGGCCACAGCCCGGCCACGAAGGTGGTCAGGATCACCGCCGGAAAGAAGGTGACGAAGGGAAAGCCGGGCGGCAGAAAGGGGTTCACCGCCAGCCGAACCACCAGGGCAAGCAGGAACAGCGCCACCCCGAAGGCATGGCCGCGCCACACCGGCTGGCGAAAAGGGGAGAAGACCTTGCGGACGTCGGGCATGCCAAGCTCGGGCGGAAGGGATTCCCTAGCGGATATGAGTGGGCCTGCCCCCTCCCGCACCCCTGCCGGACGCGCGCGAAAGGGGAGGGGGCGCACGGCGGAGGAAGTTGAGGCTTTGCCCGGTCGCCGCCCTGGGGGACAATCGGCGGGGCCGGCCGCGGCTTTCCCCGTCGCGGCTTTCCCCGCCGCGGCTTTTTCCACCGCGAAACGCCTGCCGAGTGCTCTATGGCCGATACGCTGCGCATTGACAAATGGCTTTGGTTCGCCCGCTTCTTCAAGACGCGCAGCCTTGCCGCCGGCATGGTGGCCGCCGGCGAGGTGGTGCTGAACGGCACCGTCGTCACCAAGGCTTCGGCCGCCGTGCGGGTGGGGGACGAATTGGTGTTTCCCACCGGCAAGCGGCTGCGGCGGGTGGCCGTGCTGGGCCTGGGCGACCGGCGCGGTCCCGCCCCCGAGGCCCAGGCGCTCTATCGCGAGGAGCCGCCGCCGCCGCCGCCGGACCCGTTCGCGCCATGCTGACGCATTGCCTGCCGCCGGTCATCGGCCATCGCGGCGCCTGCGCGCACGCGCCGGAAAACACCTTGGCCTCGTTCATCCGGGCGGCGCGGCTGGGCTGCCGCATGGTGGAGTTCGACGTGCGGCTGTCTGTCGACGGCGTGCCGGTGGTGTTTCACGACGACACGCTGGAGCGGTGCACCGACGGGCGCGGTTGGGTGGGGCGGCACACCCTGGCCGCGCTGCAGCGGCTGGATGCCGGCGATGGACAGCCTGTTCCCACCCTGGCCCAGGTGCTGGAATGCTGTGCCGTCCACGGCCTGGCGGTGAACATGGAAATCAAGCCCGACCGCGGGGTCGGCGCGGCCACGGCGGCGGCGGCGCTGGCGGTGGCGGGGGGCCTGTGGCATGGCCCGCCGCCGCTGGTCTCCAGTTTCGACGCCGACGCGCTGGCGGCGGCCCGCGACCTGGCACCCCGCTGGCCGCGCGCGCTGCTGGTGGAGCGGGTGCCGGCGGATTGGCTGGAGCGCGTGCGGCGCCTGGAATGCAGCGCGGTGGCCGCCCATCATCGCGGCCTGTCGGCGGCGGTTGTCACACAATTGGTCGGGGCGGGACTGCCGGTTCTGGCCTATACCGTCAATCGCCCGGGGCGGGCACGCAGGTTGTGGAGGCGCGGCGTCACCTCGGTTTTTTGCGACGCACCCGACCGGCTATTGTGAAATGTCATGAATTTTTCACCGCGGGTGTGGTCATTCGCGCCAAGGCTCTATATATGTGCCCGCTGTCGACAAGTCTCGGGCCGGCACCGCCCCTTCCTGGAGTGATTGGTATTTACATGAAGCTCGACCCTATCGTCATTTCCGGTCGCGAGGTCCTGCCCGTCGTCGAGGGCGGCAAGGGCATCAACGTTTCCAACGGCGAAAGCTCTGGCGCCTGGTCGGCCGCCGGCGGCGTCGGCACCTTCTCGGGTGTGAACGCAGACACCTATGACGAGAACGGCAAGCTGATCCCCATGGTCTACCATGGCAAGACCCGCACCGAGCGCCACCACGAACTGATCGCCTTCGGCATCAAGGGCGCCATCGCCCAGGCCCGCATCGCCCACGACCTGTCGGGCGGCCAGGGCCGTCTGCACATGAACGTGCTGTGGGAGATGGGCGGCGCCGAGGAAATCCTGGAAGGTGCCCTGGCCGGCGCCAAGGGCCTGATCCACGGCGTCACCTGCGGCGCCGGCATGCCCTACAAGGTGGCCGAGATCGCCGCCAAGCACAACGTCTACTACTATCCCATCGTGTCGTCGGCGCGTGCCTTCCGCGCGCTGTGGAAGCGTTCGTTCCACAAGCACGGCAGCCTGCTGGGCGGCGTGGTGTACGAGGATCCGTGGCTGGCCGGCGGCCATAACGGCCTGTCCAATTCCGAAGACCCGGCCAAGCCCGAGGCGCCCTACGCCCGCGTGGTCGAGCTGCGCAAGACCATGCGCGAATGCGGCGTGGCCGACACCGTGCCGGTGTTCATGGCCGGCGGCGTGTGGGCGCTCAAGGAATGGGCCGACTGGATCGGCAACCCCGAGCTGGGCGCCATCGCCTTCCAGTTCGGCACCCGTCCGCTGCTGACCCAGGAAAGCCCCATCTCGGACGCGTGGAAGCAGCGCCTGTTGACCCTGCAGCCGGGCGACGTCCTGCTGCACCGTTTCAGCCCCACCGGCTTCTATTCCTCGGCGGTCAAGAACACCTTCATCACCGAACTGGTCGAACGCTCGCATCGCCAGATCGCCTATTCGGGCGAAAGCGTCGGCGACCACGTGGCCGAACTGCCCATCGGCGCGCGCAAGCGCATCGTCTGGGTCACGCCGCACGACCGCGAGCTGGCGCTGGGCTGGATGGCCCAGGGCTTCACCGAGGCGCTGCGCAGCCCCGACAACACCCTGGTGTTCGTGGCCCCCGACAAGGCCGAGGAAATCCGCAAGGATCAGGTCGATTGCATGGGCTGCCTGTCGCAATGCGTGTTCTCGAACTGGGCGCAGAACGATGCCGGCACCACCGGCAAGAAGGCCGATCCGCGCAGCTTCTGCATCCAAAAGACGCTGCAGAACATCGGCCATGGCGGCGACGTCGAGCACGAGTTGATGTTCGCCGGCCACAACGCCTTCCGCTTCGCCAGCGACCCGTTCTATGCGGGCGGCTTCATCCCCACGGTGAAGCAACTGGTGGAACGCATCGCCAGCGGCGAATAAGCGTAGAAGGGGCGCCCCGGCCGGGCGCCCCTTTCATCATTGGGGGCAGCGCTCTTTCGCCGTCCGCCCCCCGCCTCCCATATCAGGACACCCACCCTGACGGAGGCCGGCCATGCCCGACGCCCATCCCCCCACTCCGCGCGATCCCGGCGTCCAGCCCACCCCGGACCCCGTCCAGCCCGCCCCGGACTCCGCCCAGCCCATTCAGGCCAGCCCCATTCAGGACGGCCCTATTCAGGATGGGGCGGTGCGCGAGGTCGTCGCGCTGTTCGCCGACCCCCACGCGCTGGAGGCGGCGGTGCAGGACCTGCTGACCCACGGTTTCGACCACGGCGACCTGTCGGTGCTGGCGTCCGAGCGGGTGGTGCGTGACCGCCTGGGCCATCGCCTGGTCGACAGCAACACGGCCGCCGACGACCCGGCCACCCCGCGCCGGGGTTGGGTCGAGCCGGAAACCCGCATGGAAGGGCGCGGCGCGCTGGCCTCGGTGCTCGGCTATTTCGGCGCCGTCACCGCGCTGGGGCTGACCTTCGCCACCGGCGGCGCGGCGGCGGCGGCCATCGGCGCGGCGCTGGTGGGGGCCGGGGCGGGGGCGGGGCTGGGTACCGGCCTGGGCCGGCTGTTCGACCGCCGCCTGGCCCACGAATTCCAGCATCAGATCGACGGCGGCGGCATCCTGTTGTGGGTGCGGGTGACGGGCGAGCCGGAATGCGAAGCCCGCGCGCGCGAGGTTCTGACCCGCCACGGCGCCCATCACGTGCATGCCCATACCCACCGGCCGCACATTCCCACTTGACCAAGGTCGTGGGCATCGCCGAAAAACTTGATAGTTTTCAAGAGCCTCTATGATAGGTTCAAGAAAGAAGCCTTTAAATGTGGATGGGGTTGGCCCACATCATGACCATGGTTACCGTGCGCCCTTTCAGCCAAGCCCTTGAACGCCTGCGTGCCGCCGGCCTGCGCCCGACGCGCCAGCGTCTTGCCCTGGCGCGCCTGCTGTTCGACGGCTGCGACCGGCACATCTCGGCCGAACAGTTGCATTCCGAAGCGCTCGGCAACAACATCCGGGTGTCGCTGGCCACCGTCTACAACACCCTGCACCAGTTCACCGATGCCGGTCTGCTGCGCGAGATCGTGGTGGATGCCGGGCGGTCGTATTTCGACACCAACACGTCCGACCACCATCACTTCTTCTTCGAGAAAAGCGGCCAGTTGTGCGACATCCCCGCCGAGTTGGTGGGTCTGAGCAAGGTGCCCGACGCCCCCGAGGGGTTCCGCATCAGCCGGGTCGAGGTGATCGTCCGCGTCGATGGCTGAGGCCGCCGCCTGTCCTGTTCCCCATCGCCTGAAGGCGCCCCGCGAAGGTGGGGCGCCTTTCGCTTTTCTTGCCTTGGGCGTGGGTCCGGGCTGTCTGGTTCATTCATCCGTTCATGCGTTGTTTTAGAATAAGTGCGGGCAGTTAATACTGTGTTCGCATCCATATTCGTAAGTATGGAAATAATTACTGTTATTTGTACTATAAGATAGTTGTGATCAATATTGGCGCGCCGCATCTGATGGAATCATAGACGGGGCTGCGACTGCCGTGCATTGGCGGACTGGCTTCCGCACACCACGGGATGCCGCCATGCGCTTCATCGACAATCTTCGAATCGCCCGCAAGCTGCAGTTGGCCTTCGGCGCCTTGCTGCTGATGTTCGTCGTCACCTCTGCGGCGACCTGGTCGCTGGTGTCCGACATGGATCGGGCCAGCGCCGAAATCACCGAGAACTGGATGCCCAGCATCGTGCTGGTCAACGAGCTGGAAAAGCAGGTGTTGCAGCACCGCCGCTTCGAACTGACCCATGTTCTGGCGAACGACGCCAAGGGCATCGGCGATGCCGACCGCAGCCTTGTCGGCATCCGCGCCGAAATCCAGCGCCTGGACGCCCGCTATCAGGAGCTGGCGCTGACCTCCGACGAGACGAAGGGCCACGCCCAGTTCCGGGACGCCTTCCGGCGCTATCTGCTGCTGAGCGATCAGGTGCTGGTGCTGTCGCGCGCCAATGCCAACGAGGACGCCTTCGCCATCGTGCGCGGCGAAAGCCGCGTGGCCTTCCAGGGGCTGACCGAGATCCTGGACAGGCTGGTCAAGATCAACGCCGACGGCGCCGCCCAGGCCAAGCAGCGGCAGCAGGACACGGTGGTTCGGGTGCGCTGGGGGGCGGCGGTGGCCGTGGCGGTATTCGCCGCGCTGGCGGTCCTGGCCGGTCTGACCCTGCGCAACGCCATCGCCGGTCCGGTGGCCGCCATGACCGACGCCATGCGCCGGCTGGCCGATGGCGACAAGCAGGTGGACATTCCCGCCCGCGGCCGCCGCGACGAGATCGGCGCCATGGCCGAAGCGGTGCAGGTGTTCCGCGACAACGCCATCCGCGCCGACCGGCTGGCCGCTGAGCAGGAGGCCGAGCGCGCCACCCGCGAGGCGCGCGCCCGCACCATCGAAACGCTGACCGCCCAGTTCGACCAGGCGGTGTCGGGCATGCTGGGGGTGGTGTCGGGCGCGGCCACGGAAATGGAGGCCACCGCCCAGGTCATGAGCGCCAATGCCGAACAGACCAACCGGCAGGCGGCGGCGGTGGCCGCCGCCACCGAGGAGGCGTCGGTGGCGGTGGAGACGGTGGCTTCGGCGGCGGAGGAACTGTCCGCCTCCATCACCGAGATCGGCCGCCAGGTGGAGCAATCCATGCGCGTCACCCGGGCGGCCTCGGACGAGGCGGGGCGCACCAACGACACCGTGCAGGGGCTGGCGCAGGCATCGGCCAGGATCGGCACGGTGGTCAATCTGATCAACGACATCGCCAGCCAGACCAACCTGTTGGCGCTGAACGCCACCATCGAGGCGGCGCGCGCCGGCGAGGCCGGCAAGGGGTTTGCCGTGGTCGCGCATGAGGTGAAAAGCCTGGCCAACCAGACGGCGCGCGCCACCGACGAGATCGCCAGCCAGATCGGCACCGTCCAGGCCGCCACCAACGATGCGGTCAAGGCCATCGGCACCATCGTCGCCCGCATCGGCGAGATCAACCAGATCGCCACCGCCATCGCCAGCGCGGTGGAGGAGCAGGGCGCCGCCACCCAGGAAATCGCCCGCAACGTTCAGCAGGCGGCGGCGGGCGCCCAGGATGTCGCCGCCAATATCGGCGGCGTCACCCAATCGGCCTCGGAAACCGGTGCCGCCGCCGGCGAGGTGCTCTCTTCCGCCCGCTCGCTGTCGCGCGAGGCGGTGGACCTGAACGGCGTGGTGGAACGTTTCCTGCGCGACGTGCGGACGGCCTGATCCCTATTCCGCCAGCAGCGCCTGGATGGCCGCCTCGGCCTCGGCACTGGTCCAGTCGCGCAGGCCGGTGCCGTGCCACGCCACCCGCCCCTGGCGGTCCAGCAGCAGCGAGGTGGGCAGCAGCGCGTTGCCGAACTGCGCCGGATCGGCGGCATAGGGCGGCAAGGCGCGCAACTGGTTGCGCTCCAGCCAGCGCGTGGCCTGATCAAGCCCGCCGCGGTCCAGCGACACCGCCGCCACCTGGAAGCGGTCGCCGCCCAGGTGCTGCTGCAGGGCGTCCAGGTCGGGCATCTCGGCGATGCAGGGCGGGCACCAGGTGGCCCACATGTTGACCAGCACCACCCTTCCGTGAAAATCCGTCAGATGCAGGCTGCGGCCGCCCTTGTCGGTGAAGGCGAAGCCCGGCGCGGCGCGGCGCTGGCCGGCGGCGGCCAGCGCAAAACCGGCGCCCATGCCGTCGTCCAGGGGGCGTGGCGTGGCGCTTGGGTTGCCGCGCGGTTCGGTGTAGCCTAGGCGCCCATCGGAGCCGAGGAAGGCCACCAGCACGCCGCCGCCGAAGGCGAGCGCCAGCGCCAGGCCGACCAGGGCAACCCGAACCTGCTTCGTCGACACATCCATTCCTTTCAGTCCACGGATATCATGAGCGAGAACACCAAGTCCGCCGCCGGCGCCCCCACCGCCCCCGCTTCCGCCATGTGGGGCGGCCGCTTCGCCGGCGGACCCGCCGCCATCATGCAGCGGATCAATGCCTCCATCGACTTCGACCAGCGCCTGTACGCCCAGGATATCCGGGGCAGCAAGGCCCACTGCAAGATGCTGGTGCGTCAGGGCATCATCACCGCCGCCGACGGCGACGCCATTCTGGCCGGCCTGGACCAGGTGCTGCAAGAGATCGAGAGCGGCCAGTTCCCGTTCCGCACCGAACTGGAAGACATCCACATGAACGTGGAAGGGCGCCTGGCCGAGATCATCGGCGAGGCTGCCGGCCGCCTGCACACCGCGCGCTCGCGCAACGACCAGGTGGCGACCGATTTCCGCCTGTGGGTGCGCGACGCCATCGACGGCATGGACGCGGCGCTCAAGGGATTGCAGGCGGCGCTGATCGAGCGCGCCGAGGAACACGCCGCCACCGTCATGCCCGGCTTCACCCACCTCCAGGCCGCCCAGCCGGTGACCATGGGCCACCACCTGATGGCCTATGTGGAGATGATCGGCCGCGATCGCGGCCGTCTGGCCGATGCCCGCGAGCGCCTGAACGAAAGCCCGCTGGGATCGGCGGCGCTGGCCGGCACCTCGTTCCCCATCGACCGCCACTTCACCGCCGAGCAGCTCGGCTTCGCCCGGCCCATGGGCAACTCGCTGGACGGCGTCTCGGACCGCGACTTCGCCCTGGAATTCATGTCGGCCTCGGCCATCTGCGCGGTGCATCTGTCGCGCCTGGCCGAGGAATTGGTGATCTGGACCAGCGCCCAGTTCCGCTTCGTGCGTCTGTCGGACGCCTTCACCACCGGCTCGTCCATCATGCCGCAGAAGCGCAACCCGGACGCGGCCGAGCTGATCCGCGCCAAGACCGGCCGGGTCATCGGCGACCTGAACGCCCTGCTGGTGGTGATGAAGGGCCTGCCGCTGGCCTATTCCAAGGACATGCAGGACGACAAGGAACCGGTGTTCGAATGCGCCGACACCATGGAACTGGCCATCGCCGCCATGACCGGCATGATCAAGGACATGGTGGTCAACACCGACGTGCTGGCCCGTGCCGCCGGGGCGGGCTTCACCACCGCCACCGACATCGCCGATTGGTGCGTGCGCGAATTGAAGATGCCGTTCCGCAAGGCCCACCATGTGGCCGGTTCGCTGGTCAAGATGGCCGAGGACAAGGGCTGCGACCTGCCCGACCTGTCCCTGGCCGAGATGCAGACGGTGGAGGCCGGCATCACCGAGGCGGCGCGCGCCGTGCTGTCGGTGGAAAGCTCGGTCGCCAGCCGCACCAGCTTCGGCGGCACCGCGCCCGCCCGCGTGCGCGAGGCGGTGGCCGCCGCCCGCGCCAAGTGGCTGTGACGGAAAGGATGCCCGGCATGCGCAGGCTGACGACGTTGGTCCTGGTCACCGCGGTGGCGCTGAGCCTGTCGGCCTGCGGCCGCAAGGGCAAGCCCATCGCCCCCGAGGGCAGCACCTATCCCCGCCATTACCCCCAGGTTGAATTTCCGCCCGCGCCCCAACAGCCGCGCGGCGGCACGGAGAGCCAGGACCAATGAACCATTTCGACTATGTGAACGGCACCCTGCACGCCGAGGGCGTGGCGGTGGCGGACATCGCCGCCCGGGTCGGCACGCCGTTCTATTGCTATTCGACCGCCACGCTGACCCGCCACTACACGGTGTTCGCCGAGGCGCTGGGCAAGGCCGGGCTGGACGCCACCGTGTGTTTCGCGCTCAAGTCCAACCCGAACATCGCGGTGGTGCGCACCCTGGCCAATCTGGGCGCCGGCGCCGACGTGGTCAGCGAGGGCGAGCTGCGTCAGGCGCTGGCCGCCGGCGTCGCTCCCGACCGCATCGTGTTCTCGGGCGTGGGCAAGACCCGGCGTGAGCTGGAATTCGCCGTCGCCAAGGGCATCATGCAGATCAACGTGGAATCCGAGCCGGAACTGGAGCTGCTGAGCCAGGTGGCGGCGGAGCGCGGCGTGCGCATGCCCATCGCGTTGCGCGTCAATCCCGACGTGGATGCGGGCACCCACGCCAAGATCACCACCGGCAAGAAGGAAAACAAGTTCGGCATCGAATGGACCCGCGTCCATCAGGTCTACCAGAAGGCGCGCGCGCTGCCGGGCGTCGATCCCGTCGCCATCGCCTGCCACATCGGCTCGCAATTGACCGAGGTGGAGCCGTTCCGCCAGGCCTTCCTGCGCGTGCGCGATTTGGTCGCCATGCTGCGCGCCGACGGCTTCGACATCCGCCGTCTCGACCTGGGCGGCGGCCTGGGCGTCCCCTACGAGAACGAGACCCCGCCCCATCCGGACGAGTACGCCCAGGCCATCAAGGCCACCCTCGGCGATCTGGGCTGCCGCATCGTGCTGGAGCCGGGCCGTCTGCTGGTGGGCAATGCCGGCATCCTGGTCAGCCGCGTCATCTACATGAAGGAGGGGGCCACCCGCACCTTCGCCATCGTCGATGCGGCCATGAACGACCTGATGCGCCCGGCGCTGTACGACGCCCATCACACCATCGACCCGGTGGCGCAGCCCGCCCCCGATGCCGAGCGCCAGCCCATCGACGTGGTCGGCCCGGTGTGCGAGACCGGCGACACCTTCGCCAAGCAGCGGTCGCTGCCGCCGCTCAAGGCGGGCGATCTGGTGGCGTTCCGCACCGCCGGCGCCTATGGCGCGGCCATGTCGTCCACCTATAATTCCCGCCCGCTGGTGCCCGAGGTGCTGGTGAACGGCGATGCCTTTGCAGTCGTCCGCGCCCGTCCCACATACGAGGAGATGCTGGCGTTGGAAAGCCTGCCGGAGTGGCTGGAATAGAGGTGCGATGAAGCCGGTGCCCGTGCCCCCGCCCGAGGTCGGTCCCGCCCTGCGGGCGGGGTTGGTGCGCCGGCTGCGCCTGGCCTGGGCGGCGCTGCTGTGGGAACGGCTGTGGCCGCTGGTGCTGCCGCCGCTGTGCCTGGTCGCGCTGTTCGCCGCCTTTGCCCTGTTCGACGTGGCGCCCTTGCTGCCCGGCTGGCTGCACGGCCTGGTGCTGGCCGGCACGGCGGGCGGATTGGGGTTTTTGCTGGTGCGGGCGGGCCTGCGCTTGCGCCTGCCCGGCTGGGACGAGGCGGCCCGCCGGCTCGAACGCGATTCCGGCCTGGACCATCGGCCGCTGGCGGTGCTGGTGGACCGTCCCGCCGCCGACGATCCGCTGGCGCTGGCGCTGTGGCAGGCCCATCTGCACCGTGCCTGCGCCCGCCTGGACCAGTTGCGGCTTCGGCTGCCCCATCCCAACATGGCCGCCCGCGACCCCTGGGGTTTGCGGGCGGGCGTCCTTCTGGTGCTGGTCATCGCCCTGGCCGGGGCGTGGCACGACGCGCCGCGCCGCCTGGCCCGCGCCCTCAACCCGGCGGTGTCGGCCTCGGGCCTGGGCGCCGACGCGGTGGAAGTGTGGCTGACCCCGCCCGCCTATACCGGCCTGCCCCCCATTCTGCTGGTGCCGCAAACCGCCCAGCCGGTCACCGTGCCGGTGGGCAGCGCCGTGCTGGCGGTGCTGTCGGGCGGCTGGGGCACCGCCCGGCTGGCGATGGATGGCGACGTCCGATCCTTCGAGCGCCAGGCCGACGGCAGCCAGCGCGCCGAGGCGCGGCTGGAGCGGCCCGGCACGCTGGCGGTGCGTCAGGCGGGCTTCACCCTGGCCCAGTGGCAGGTGGGCGTGGCCGCCGATGCCCTGCCGTCCGCCGCCTTCGCCCTGCCGCCCGAGGCGGGCGAACGCGGCCGGCTGCGGTTGGCGGTGACGGCGTCCGACGATTACGGCCTGACCCGGCTGTGGGTGGAAATGCGCCGCGTCGGCGTGGCCGCCGACGACGCCCCGGTCGAGGTGGAACTGCCCCTGGCGGCCAGCCATCCGCGCAGCGCCGAGACCGCCGGCTGGTTCGACCTGACCGCCCATCCGTGGGCCGGCATGCCGGTCACCTTGCGCCCCATCGCCGCCGACGGCGCCGGCCAGAGCGGGGCGGGCGAGGCGGTGGTGATCACGCTGCCGGAACGCGATTTCGCCAATCCGGTCGCCCGCGCCCTGGCCGAGTCTCGCCGCGCGCTGACCGAGGACCCGGAACTGGCGCCCGAAGTGGCCGCGCTGCTGGACCGGGTGGCGGCGGAACCGCCGCTGTTCAACGACGACCTCAAGACCTTTCTGATGCTGCGCGCCGCCCGCCACGCGCTGGAAGCCGAAGGCGGCTTCGACCTGGCCGAGGTGCAGGATTTGCTGTGGCAGGCGGCCCTGCGCATCGAGGACGGCGAGCTGGCGGGTGCCGAACGCTCGCTGGACGAGGCGCGCAAGGCCCTGGAACAGGCGGTGGAGCAGGGCGCGTCGGGCGAGCAGTTGCAAGCCCTGCTGGATCAGTTCCAGCAGGCGCTGGAGCGCTACATGCAGGCCCTGGCCGAAAAGGCGGCGCGCGACGGACAGGAGCAGCCGCTGCCCCAGGCGGACAGCCGGGTGATCAGCGACGAGGAATTGCGCGGCATGGTGGACCAGTTGCGCGATCTCGCCCAGGCCGGCGCCACCGAGGCGCTGCGCCAGATGCTGTCGCAGATGGGGCAGATGCTGGACGGCTTGCAGGCGGGCGGCGGCCAGCAGGCCGGCGGCCCGGCCCGCGACGGCTTGCGGCAATTGCGCGACCTGGCCCGCCGTCAGCAGCAGATGCTGGACGGCAGCCACCGCCGCGCCCAGGGCCAGGACGGCGGCGGCGGGGGCGGCGGCGGCAGTTCCGGCGGCGCCGAGGCCGCGCAGGCCCAACAGGAATTGCGCGGCGCCCTGGCCGAGGCGGCGCGCAAGCTGGCGGAAGGATTGGGCGAGGCGCCCGCCCCCATGGCCGACGCCGACGCGGCCATGGCCGACGCCGCCCGCCAGTTGAGGGGCGGCCAATGGGGCGATGCCGCCGAAGCCCAGGCCCAGGCGCTGGCCGCCCTGCAACAGGCGGCGCGCGAAACGCTGGAACAATTGGGCGGTACCGGCCAGGGCATGCAGGGCATGGTGCCGCGCGATCCCCTGGGCCGTCCGTTGCGCGGCGCGGGCACCGGCGACGACGGCACCACCCGGGTGCCCGACCGCGCCGAAATCCAGCGGTCGCGGCAATTGCTCGAAGAAATCCGCCGCCGCGCCGGCGAGGCCCAGCGCCCCGAAGCGGAACGCGATTACCTCAAACGCCTGCTGCGGCAGTTTTGACGGCGGATGGATCGGTTGGTGTTCCGGCGCCCTTGATTGGCGTCATGGCCGGGCTTGGCCCGGCCATCCACGGACCCCAGGGGACAAGCCCACGGGCGACGCTCAAAGAAGGGCGGTAACCGGGCGAAGGCTCGCCCCCCATTCACCCCATTCATCCGTGTGCGCCGCAGGCGCCCGTGTCCATCCGCGCCTGAAATCCCAATCCCCCACTATGCCAGCGGGCGGAAGGCCAGGAAGGTCATGTCGTCGCGGCGGCGTTCGTCGCCCCGCCACTGGCCCAGCCGCTGGAACAGCGCGTCCATCTGGTCGTTGAGCGGGCGGTCGGCCACTTCGGTCAGCACCTTTTGCAAGCGGCGGCGGCCGAACAACTGGCGCACCTCGGCCCCCACCTGGTCGGTGACGCCGTCGGTGAACAGATAGAACGCGGTGCCCTTGGCGAACGGCAGTTCACATGCGGTGAAGCGGTAATCCTCGGGGCTGTCCATGTAGCCCAGGCTCATGCGGTCGCCGCGCAGCAGGCGAAAGGCGCCGTTCTCGCACACCAGCAGCGGCAGGTTGGCGCCGGCATAGGTGACAACCCCGCGTTCGCGGTCCACCACGCAGATGCCGGCGTCCAGGCCGTCATTGGACACCGCGCTGTCGCGGTCCTGGCGCAGCGCCGATTTCACCAGCCGGTTCAGTTGGGTCAGCATCTCGGCCGGGTCCTCGTGGCCGTGATGGTGCAGGATGCGGCTGAAGCTGGACGCCACCACGGCGGTCATGAAGGCGCCGGGCACGCCGTGGCCGGTGCAGTCCATCACCGCGATGACGCCTTTGGACCCGAAGCTGCCGGCCCAGTAATAGTCGCCGCCGACGATGTCCAGCGGCTGCCAGCCCACCGCCAGCTCGTCCACCAGTCCGGCCAGCGCCCCCTGGTCGGGCAGCAGCGCGGTCTGGATGCGGCTGGCATAGCGCATGCCGTCATTGATGTAGCAATTGGCCTTTTCCAGCTCGGCATTGGCCACGTTGAGCTGGGCCAGGGCGCGCTCGACCCCCTCCTTCTCGCGCGCCAGCTCGTTGGTGCGCTCGGCCACCCGGCGTTCCAGGTCGCGGGCCAGGGCGGCCAGCTCGGCCTCGGCCTTGTCGCGGCCGTCCAGGCCGTCCTGGGATTCCCGCAGCATGGAGTTCATGGTGCCGACCAGCACGCCCAGCTCGTCGCGGTCGTGCTTGGGCGGCAGCTCGATCAGAAAGGCCCCGGGGCGGGCGGGATCGACCTTGGCGATGGCGGCGGTGATCCGCAGCAGCGGCTTGGTGATCATGGCATAGAACACCGCCACCACCAGCACGCACAGCAGCACGGCGCGCGCCGCCCCCGACCACATGGCGCTGACCACCCGCCCCAGCCAGGTGTTGAGCAGCCGCCCGCTGTCCAGCCACAGTTCCAACTGGCCGACGGCCGACACGCTGCCGTCGGGCGCGCGGGTTTCCAGCGGCAGGGAATAATAGCCGATGTCGCCGAACAACCGGCGGCCCAGCACCGGCAGCGGGGTGTCCTCCGGCTCGCGCTCGGCGCCGCCCAGGCGCCCGCCGTAATTGTCGGTCAGGGTGACGCGGGCGACGGAAGCATCCTCGAACAGGCCGTGCACCACCTCGCCGGCCAGTTCCGCCGAAAGCTGATAGGCCGCCTCGACCGCCAGGCCGCGCACCAGTTGCATGTTGGCGGCATAGGCGTGGCGCACCTGCTGGTGCATGGCGCGGTAATCCGACAACAGCTCGTAGGCCGAAGTCAGAAGGCCGAGGGCCAGGGCGATGGCCAGGGTGGCGAAGGCTTGCTTGAATGACAGGCCGTCCAGCATGCGCACGTGCGAGGTACCGCTCGGGCGCGGGGGGGCAACCGGGGGCCTGGGCTGATGCACGAGCTGAACAATCCCTGCGGGCGTGAGGTGGGTGGCCCGCCATTGTGTGGAAAGCAATCCCTACAGTCTAGCCCCGACATAATACTTCGCGACATTTTGTCACACCCTGAGTAAAGAAGCGGGTGGCCGGACCCGCCGGTGCCGGGCGACAATGCCCGCGACCGGCCGTTGATTCCGGGCCTGTCCACCGAGGTGCCCAATGTCCCAGCCCGACCAGCCCAAGCGGCGCCTGATGTTCAAGTCAGAGCGGGCGGCGCCCGCGTCGCCGCCAGCGGCCGCATCCGCCACGGCCTCCGCGCCCGCGCCCGCGCCGTGGCCCGTGCTGGTGGTGGACGACGATCCCCAGGTCCACACCATGACCCGCGTGCTGCTGCGCGACTTCGACTTCCAGGGGCGCGGCTTCCAGGTGATCAGCGCCCATTCGGGGGCCGAGGCGCGCGACCTGCTGGCCGGCATGCCGGACCTGCCGGTCATGCTGCTGGACGTGGTGATGGAAACCGACAATGCGGGCCTGGAACTCGCCCGTTTCGTGCGCGAGGAGCTGGGCAACCACGCCGTGCGCATCATCCTGCGCACCGGCCAGCCGGGCGAGGCGCCGGAACGGCGCGTCATGCTGGATTACGACATCAACGATTACCGCTCGAAAACCGAGCTGACGGCGCAAAAGATGTTCACCGCCGTGGTGTCGGCGCTCAGGTCGTGGACGCACATCACCACCATCGAACGGCTGAACGCCACCCTGGAAGCGCGGGTGGCCGAGCGCACCGCGGAACTGGACGAAGCCCGCGCCTTCGCCGAAAGCCTGCTGGAAATGCTGCCCAGCCCGGTGTGGTACAAGGACGATGCCGGCCGCTATCGCCTGTACAACCGGGCCTTTCGCGACTTCTTCGCCATCGGCCCGGCCTGCTGGCGCGGCCGCACCGGCGGCGAGGCGCTGGGCGAGCACCTGCCGACCGAGGAGCCGGAAACCGATCACACCCTGCTGAGCGGGCGGGCGGAACGGCTGGATTACGAAACCACCCTGGCCGACGTCACCGGCATGCCGCGCGCGCTGATGGTGTCGAAATCGCTGCTGCGCCTGCCCGACGGGCGGCCGCGCGGGGTGGTGGCGGTGGCCACCGACATCACCGAGCGCAAGGGGCTGGAGCGCGAACTGCGCCGGCTGGCCACCATCGATCCGCTGACCGGCGCGTTCAACCGCCGCTATTTCCTGTCCGCCTCGGTGCAGGAGATGGAGCGCGCCGTGCGCTACGGCAACGCGCTGTCGGTGCTGATGATCGACATCGACCATTTCAAGCAGATCAACGACCGCCACGGCCACGCCCTGGGCGACGAGGTGCTGCGCAAGGTGGTCGAGGTGTGCCGCGCCAATCTGCGCGAGGTGGACGTGTTCGCCCGCCTGGGCGGCGAGGAATTCGCCGCGCTCCTGCCCGAGACCGCCCGTCCCGGCGCCGCCGGCCTGGCCGAGCGGCTGCGCCGCGCGGTGGCGGAAACCGTCATTCCCATCGCCGGCCACGATCTGCGCGTCACCATCAGCGTGGGTTTGGCCGAACGCTGCGCGGGCGAACCCAGCTTCGACCAATTGCTCAGCCGCGCCGACCAGGCGCTCTACGGCGCGAAGCAAGCAGGGCGCAACCGGATCTTGGTCGCTGCATCGCAGGGTTGATGCGCGCGCGGGAAAGGTTTACCTCCCTATCTGGGAACCCGATGCCTGAAGGGGAATGATTTGGAGCCGGGCGACAACGTCATTGACCTTGCCATGGAGCGCCGCCGCCGCGGCCCGCGCTTCAATGGCGGGCTGATGGACATCCTCGAGGTCAGCCGAGACCTTGTCTGCCTGTGCCGCGAGGGTGCCATCACCGCCATCAACGGCGCGGGCGCGCGCATGTTGGGCGCCACCACCACCGAGGAGCTGGTGGGGCGGCGCATGGACGAGTTCCTGGTGCCCGAATACGGCAGCATGCTGCAATTGTTCCTGTCGGGCATGGCCAGCGAGGACAAGGCGGTGCCCACCCGCATCCTGGCGATGGACAAGACCGTCAAGGCGGTCGAGATGCAGACCTTTCGCGCCCGCGAGATCGCCCCCGACGCCACCGTGGTGGTGTGCCGCGAGCTGGGCGCCGAGGCCGAGGCGGCGGTGCGCCTGCACGAGGTGGACCTGTGCTTCCGCCTGCTGGTGGACAACGCCATGAACCTGGCCTGCCATGTCCATGACGGCGTGGTGCGCTATGTCAACCGCAGCGGCGTGGCGCTGTGGGGCGCCGACAGCCCCGAGGCGCTGGTGGGCCAACCCTTCGCCGATCTGCTGGACCCGCCCAGCAGAACCCTGCTGGACGGCGACGGCCTGCGGGTGCTGGCGGAAACCCAGACGCCGGCGCCGCTGTGCCTGCGCCGGCCCGACGGGCAGGTGGTGCCGGTCCTGGCCCGCTTCACCCTGGTGCCGTCGTCCCAGGGCGTCGAGGTGATGGTCGAGGCGGCGCCCGCCTATGCGCCCTCCGCTGGGCCGGCACCGGCCCGCTGACCGGCTTCCTTTCCTTGCCCCTTGCCAGCATCGGCCATTGACCGATGTAATGGCGGAACCGATGGGCAAACAGGGGGAACGCGTGGACGAGAGCGCCCGCCACACTGACCGCACCGCCGGGTTCTGGACCCGCCGCCGCCGCCTTTGGGCGGGCGGCACCGCCGTGGCCATGGGATTGCTGGCGGCCGGCGGCTATTGGCTGCCCGATTGGGGCCTGCGTTACGGCCTGGTCCGTGCGCTGCATGATCTGGGCTGGCCGCGCGTCAGCGTGTCGGCGGCCGGCCTGTCCCTGTTCAACGGTGCCATCGTGGTGCGCGAGGTCCAGGTGGGCGACGGGCTGGAGCGCATGCTGGGCATCGACGGCCTGGACCTGACCTTCCGCTGGAAGCCGCTGTTCTCGCGCCGGGTATCGGTCGAGCGGCTGGATCTGGCCGGGGTGAACATCGACATCCGCCGCCAGGGCGACGAGGTGGTGGTCAACGGCCTGCCGCTGGCCGTCGCCGGCGGCGACGGCTCGGGGTCGTCCTGGACCTACGACGTCACCACCCTGACCCTGACCGGCAGCCGCATCCACCTGACCGACGGGACCATTACGGCCGACATCGAGGTCGAGCGGCTGGAAGTGGCGGACGTGAAAAGCTGGGAGCCGGCGCTGCCGGTGCGCTATCGCCTGACCGGGCGGCTCAACGGCGCGCCCATCGCCGTCGAAGGCACCGCCACCCCCTTTGCCCAGAACCCGGAATTCGCCGCCCGCCTGTCGCTGGGCGGGTTCGACCTGGCCGGCATCGCGAGCGCCGTGCAGGCCGCCGGGGCGGGGGCCGTCAGCGGCCGGCTGGACGCCGACGTGGCGCTGGCCGGCGCGGTCGGCAAGCCGCTGACGGCGTCGGGCAATGTGGCGTGGATCGACGGCAATTGGGCCGATAATGGCACCAAGGTGGCCGCCGCCCGCCTGGGTCTGGCCATCGAGCGCCTGACCTGGACCGGCGACAGGGTCGATCTGGTGGGCAAGGCCGAATCCACCGGCCTGCGGGTCGAGGATGGCGGCGTCGCCTTCGCCTCGGCCTCGGCCCGGCTGGCGGCCCGCTCCGCCGCGTGGGACGGCAAGACCATGCGGCTGTCATGGGACGGCACGCTTGCGGCCGACCGCCACAGCATCGCGGTGGACGATATCCGCATCGAACACGGCAGCCTGGATTGGGATGGCGCGACCCGCTTCGATTTCGCCGCCCAGCAAACCTCGTACGTTCAGGCCGAAGGTCGCGCCGAAGCCGGCGACATGCGGGTGGCGGTGGGCGACATGGTGATGGAGGCCAAGCGGCTGCACACGCAAGGCTCCTATCAGCACGCCCGCCCCGAGGGAATGCTGCCGCCGCTGGCCGGCCGCATGGACATTACCGCCAATCAGGTGTCGCTGCGCGCGCCCGGCCAGGACTGGCTGCAGGCCGAGCGCATCGAGGCGCGGGACCTGCGGTTGGCGCCCGGCGCCACCGCCACTCTGGGCCGCGCCGAGGCCCGCGCGCTCGCGGTGCTGGCCCGCTCGGGCCGGGGCGGCTATCCGTGGCGGCTGGAGGCCCGGCAGGCGGTGGTGGAGCGCGCCAGCCTGGGCGCCGATGGCGCCATGGCCGCCACCTCGCTGGCGCTGTCGGGGGCGCAGGCCCGCGTCACCCGCACCAAGACCGGCTTCCTGGGCCTGCCGGAACCGTCGGATGCGGGTGCCAAGACGGGTGCGGCCCAGGCCCGGCTGGCGCTGGGCCGGCTGCGGGTGGACGGCGGCAGCCGCATCGATTTCGAGGACCGCAGTCTGGGCGAGCGGGTGCGCCTGCGCCTGGACGGGGTGGAGCTGAGCGCCACCGAACTGGACAGCGCGCGCCCCGATCACGATTCCCCCTTCATCGCCAGCGCGCGCATCGGCGCCGCCCAGATTTCGGCCACGGGGCGGGCGCGTCCCTTTGCCGAGGTGCCCGGCGGCGAGGTCAAGGGCGAGGTGCGCGCGCTCGACCTGCCGCCGCTGTCGCCCTATGCGGCGGATGCGCTGGGCGTGCATCTGCAAACCGGGCAGTTGGATGCGGATTTGAGCCTGCGCGCCATCCAGGGAAAGCTGGACGGCGCCATGCAACTGACCCTGTCCGAGCTGTTCATCGCCCAGCCCGACCCCAACGCGCCGCTGGCCAAAAGCGCGGACATGCCGGTGGAAACCGTGCTGGACCTGCTGCGCGGCTCGGACAACCGCATCCGTCTGTCCATCCCGGTGCGCGGCGATCTGGCCAACCCGGATTTCGACGTCAGCGACGCGGTCGGGCAGGCGGTGGGCGGGGCGCTCAAATCCACGGTGTTCACCACCCTCAAGGTGGCCTTTCCGCTGGCCGGCCTGATCAGCCTTGTCATCGACGATGCGGAAAGCCGCCGGCTGGCGCTGGAGCCGCTGGGCTTTGCCCCCGGCGAGGGCGGGTTGGGGGAGGCCGAGCAAAAGCGCCTGCAGGCGGTGGCCGAGCTGATGACCCAGCACCCCAACCTGCGCCTGACGCTGTGCGGCGTCGCCACCCAGGAGGGCGACGGCCCGGCGGTGGAACGCAAGCGGCTCGAGGATCAGGGATTGCTGGCCCGCCTGCAGAAACTGGTGGGCAGCGACCAGCCGCCGAGTGCGCAGTCCCAGGCCCGCGCCCGCGACCGTCTGGTGCAGCTTGCCGATGCCCGCGCCCAGGCGGCCAAGGCGTTCCTGGTGGAGGACGCCGGCATCGATCCCGGCCGGCTGTTCACCTGCCGGCCGCGCGTGGAGCCGGACGCCCAGGCCGTGCCGCGTGTGGATCTTGTTCTTTAATGGATGTGCTGTGACGGAAAAATATCGCAATAGTTGCTTTCTCGTGAAAGCATTGATTGCGGGCCACCTGAATAGTAGTGCGACCCGACTGCGCGCTGGTCGCAACGGAAACTTGTTTTCCGCTTGATTGTCTGTACGGCGCTCTGTCACATAGGGCGACGTATCTGGAAAGCGCAGGTGGGGGGATGTCGTCTGGGGCAGCGCGCAGTGCCGCCAAGGCACTGCTGGGGGCCGCGTTTTGTTTCGTCTCGGCCGTGGCCGAGGCGACGGAGCCATTCGTCGATACCCGCATCATGGTCCGCCATGCCGGCCAGGTGCTGCCCGACCTGATCCCCTATGACGATGCGCTGACCGGCAAGACCACCTTCCTGTACCGGCGCGAGACGCTGCCCTATTACGAACCGGGCATGGCGGCGGTGGCCGGCGCGCCCCGGCCGCTGCACCTGATGGCCGGGGTGTCGGAGGGCAGCACGGCGGTGGGCGCCGTCCGCCTGCGCGCGGCCGGCGAGGGGTGGGCGGCGGCGGCGGCGGCGCGCAGCGAGCAGGGGCACGCCTATCGCGACGGCGCCGGCACCAAGCTGAATTTCGGCTACAAGCGCGAGACCGAATGGCTGGGCGGCCGCTGGGGCAAGCCCGAGCAGACCCAGATCACCGTCGGCTTCACCCGCGACGTGCTGGAAGACGTCAAGCTGCTGAATTACGGCCTGGACGTGGATTACCTGGACCAGGGCGGTGGCCGCGCCACCATCGAGACGCGGACCCTGCCGGGCTGGTTCAACCATGCCGGCGCCCAGGTGGCGGCCTTTTATGCGCATGTGGACGTGAACAACTACACCCTGCGCCAGCCGATCGCCATGCGCATCCTTGCCGCCGGCGACCACCAGGGCGTGCGCGCCAACGGCTGGGCCGCCCATGACGAGGCCGGCAGCCGCACGCTGCTGGGCGCGGAACTGGCGCAGCAGACCCATCAGGCCAAGCGCTATGGCGAGAATTTCGGACCCGGCGTGATCACCGGCTATTGGGTGCCGGGGGTCGAGGTGATGCGCGCCAGCGCCTGGGCCGAGCACAGCCGCAGCTTCGCCGACACCAAGGTGGAGGGTGGTCTGCGCTATGACGTGGTGTCCATGAGCGTGGCCGACGCCCATCTGCGGCCGCAGACGCCGCTGGCCTCGTTCAACCGCTCGCCCCAGGACCTCTACGACCTCTATTACGGCGCCGGCAGCGACAACGACGCGCTGGACCACAACATCAGCGGCCGGCTGCGGGCCGAGCAGATGCTGGCGCCCGACCGGCTGGGCTATGTGGACGTCTCGCGCATGGTGCGCAGCCCCGACCATGCCGAGCGCTACAACGCCAATGGCGGCCCGGCGGCCGTGGTCGAGGTGGGCAACCCCAATCTGGTGCCGGAAAAGCACCACAAGGCCGCCTTCGGCGCCACCCTGTTGGGCGGCGGCCACAAGGGATACGGCCGCGCCTCGGCCGCCGGGGCGTGGCGGCTGGACGGCAATGCCTGGTACGACCAGGTGGACGATTTCGTGGTGGTGGACATGGCGCGCGGCCAGCGCGACATCATGGTCACCGGCGGCGGCCAGGTCTATCGCAACGTGGACGCCGCCATCACCGGCCTGACCGCCGACCTGCAAGCCAATGTGACCGATCATCTGGCCGTCCGCCTGAATGTCAGCGGCCAGCGCGGCCGCAACCTGACCGATCATCGGCCGCTGCATCAGGTGCCGCCGCTGGAGGCCCAATTGTTCGTCGATACCTTCGGCGGCGACGAGGATTTCGGCTGGAACGTGGGCGGCCGCCTGCGCGCGGTGGCGGCCAAGCGGGCGGTGGATGACAACCCCGCCACCGGATCGGGCATGGACAGTGCCGGCCCGGCGGGCGCCTTCGCCACGCTGGACCTGTATGCCGGCATCAATGTGGGCGATCGGGCGGCGGTGACGGTGGGCGTGGACAACGTGTTCGACAAGCTGTACCGCGAACACCTCAAGGCCACGCCCAACACCTCGACCGGGGTGATGCCCAATGCGCCGGGCCGCACCCTGGTGCTGCGCGGCATGGTCAGTTTCTAGAGCATCGAGCGTCGGACATGACGCAGGCTGGTCTGGTTTTATGTTCGGTCCTCGCCGGGCGCGCGCCTGTGCGCCAGATGTAAAGCTCGCCTCTCCAAGGCCGCCGCGTCCGCCCCGCGGGGCTACGGCCGCTTGGCGGCCAGCCAGTCGGTCACCAGACGTCTGACCAGATCGCCGGCATCCTCGGCGCGGCATCCGTGCAGCAACAGGCCGCCGGGGGCCGCCCGCACGTTGGGGCCATGCGCGCAATGGCCCAGGCAGCCGATGGTTTTCACCCGCCAGTCCAGCCCGTGATCGGCCAGCGCCGCCGCCAGCGCCTGGCTCAGCGGGGCGCCGCCGCCCGACCCGGCGCAGGAACCGGCCCCCAGGCGGCGATGGGCGCATACCAGCAAGGTGGGCGGATCGCGATGCATGATCTCACTATGGCGGTGGCGGCAAGGTTGCGCCAGTCCCTGCCGATAGTCCTTCGCGCCATGGGCGCCGCGTGCATATGGCGGCCGACCAGG
Source organism: Pseudomonadota bacterium (assembly GCA_023426365.1). Classification (GTDB taxonomy): domain Bacteria; phylum Pseudomonadota; class Alphaproteobacteria; order Rhodospirillales; family Magnetospirillaceae; genus Magnetospirillum. The sequence goes on along the minus strand of JAFAAW010000009.1, from coordinate 5,061 downwards.
GGCCACCAAGTTCGACGCCATCGAATGGCCCGTTGCCGCGGCTGGCCGGCGACAAGCCGCGCACCGGATGCCCGGCGCTTTATGCGTCCACCTTCGACAACGTCAACGCCATCGTGGCGCTGGTGCGCCTGACCGGGCGGTGCTTCGCCGACCTGCTGTTCGACTGACGGCGCCGCCCTCAGCCCACGTTCAGCGAGGTGGCCCAGATCAGCACGACCAGGCACATGCCGGCCATCACCGCCATGGCGATCCACGACAGCGAATGGGGGGACCGGGACTTGCGGTCCTCGGGATCGTTGTGCTCGGTCATGGCGCTCCCCGGCGGCGGTGAAAGCGCGCATCCTAGCCCAGGCGGGGCCGCGAATCCTCTAACATCTTGGTCATCGGGGTCCTGTCCCCTATTTGCGGCGCAGTTCCGACGGGCGGTAATTGCTGAGATGGCCTTCACGGGCGGCCTGGGCACGGGCCTGGCCCAGGGCGGCCTTGGTCTTGCCGTGCACGGCCGCCGCCGACAGCAGCCGGTCCAGCCGGCTGGCGCCGCATTGGGGACAGGTCGCGGCTTCATCCCCGCGCACCAGGGTCTCGAACACGGTGTCGCAGGCCGGGCAATGGAAGGAATAGAACGGCATCGGCTCCTCGCGGGCGGGAGGTAATGCCCAATATGATTGCACAATGCGGAAATGATTAAAATATGGACAGTGGGGCGGCGGTGCCGCCCCATGCCCGTGCTCACGCGGCCAGTTTGGCCTGCAACGCCTCGATGGCGGCCAGCGAGTTGAAATTGTCCACCGAGATCAGGCCGGCCGGCACCGGTTTGCCCAGGGCGCGCTCGAGCGCCTCGACGATCTGCAACAGGCCCAGGCTGTCGATCAGGCCGCCGGTCAGCAGTTCCTCGCTGGCGGCGATGGCGTCGGGGCCGAGGTTGGGCAGCGGGGTGAGTTCCAGGATCAGGCCGGTCAGGGCGTCGCGGGTCATGCTCATGGTCGTGTCTCCTTGGTTCGGGATCAGGCGGATTGCTTGAGGGGGCGGTCGGTATTCAGCAGGCGTTGGATGGTGCCGTAATCGGTCTTGCCGTTGGCGGTGCGGGGAAACGCCTCGGTCCACACATGCACCTTGGCCGGGACCATGTAATTGGCCACGCGCGAGCGCAGGAAGCGGGTGATCTCGTCCTCGGCGGGCGGCTCGGCGTCGGGGCGCACCGCCACCGCCAGATGGATGGCCTCGGGCCGGTCGTCGGCCTTGACGCACACCGCCACCGCGTCGTCCACGAAGCCCAGTTGCTTGGTGACGTCCTCTATCTCGGTGGGGCTGATGCGGAAGCCGTTGACCTTGAGCTGGCGGTCGCGGCGGCTTTCGAACCACAGGATGCCGTCCTCGTCCTGGCGGGCCAGGTCGCCGGTGAAACACACCTTTTCGCCCTCGCGCGCGTCGGCCAGCCAGTCGGGCGCCCGGCGGAAGCGGTCGCACGGCGAATCCGGGGGCGCGCCGAAATAACCCTCGGCCACGGTGGGACCGCGATGGACGATCTCGCCCACCTCGCCGGGGCGGCAGGGCTGGCCGTCGGCCCCCACCAGCAGCACCTGGGCGCCGGGCACCGGCACGCCGATGGCGCCCATCTTGCTCTCGAACAGATGGGGCGGCAGATAGGCCGAACGCAGCGTCTCGGTGGTGCCGTACATCAGGTAGACGTCGGTCTGCTCGATCTGGGCGCGCACCTCGGCCAGGATCGAGGGCGGACAATGCCCGCCCGCATTGGTGACGTAGCGCAGCCTGAACGCCGCCGGGTCGATCCCCAGCGTGGGCAGGGCGCGGGTGAAGTCGCGCCAGAAATTGGGGATGCCGGCCAGGCCGGTGACCGGGTTGGCGGCCAGTTCGCGGATGACGTCGCCCATCAGCACAGATTGCGCGATGCGGTAGCAGCCGCCGCAATGGACCATGCTGAGCAACTGGTTGAGGCCGTAGCCGAAGGCCAGCGGCAGGATGGCCAGCACGCGGTCGCCGGGCCGGTTGCCCAGATAGCGCACGGTGCTTTCGGTCCAGCGCAGCAGGCTGGCGTTGGAATGCATTACGCCCTTGGGCTGGCCGCTGGACCCCGAGGTGAAGATGATGGCACCCAAATCCATCAACGACGGCACCGGCGGGGTCAGGCGGATGCTGGGCGGCGCGATGGCCAGCAGATCCTCGTGCACGATGATGCCGCCGGCGGGGGCGGCGTCATCCTCGCATTGGGCCATTTGGGCGGCCACCGTGCGGCCGGCGATGAAATAGGCGGGGCGCAGATAGCGCAGCGCATAGGCCACCTGGGCCGGCTTCCACAGGCGGTTGAGCGAGGCGAACACGGCGCGGCAGGCCGACAGCGCGAACAGCAGCGCCGGTTCCACCGCATCGCGGGGCACCATCACCGCCACCCGGTCGCCGGGCTGGACGCCGCGCGCCAGCAGCTTGTCGCGCAGCTCGTTCACCTGGGCCAGCAGGGCGGCATAGGTGACGGTGGCGGCGCCATGCTCGATGGCGGGGGCGTGGGGGTGCAGCGAGGCGGTCTCGGCCAGCACTTCATAGAGATTGCGTGAAGACATCGGGGGCTACTCCGTCTTTCGGGGGCTGATGAGGGGAGGGGGCTAGAGGCCGACGGCCTTGCCCAGCAGGGCGAACGAGGTGGCGATGGGCGCCAGTCCGTGCAGGCTGGTGAAGGCGCCGGTGCACATGACCCAGGCCAGGGTCAGGGCGTTGGCGGCCAGCACATAGGCCCAGTGGCCCACGTCGAGGGCGGCCAGGTGGCGGCGGCGGAAGCGGTCCCAGAAGCGGTAGACGGTCACGCCCACCGCGTGCCACATGCCCCACAGGATCCAGTGCGGGCTGGCGGCGTGCCACACGCCCATGACCAAGAAGGACGAGAACAGCGCCACGTTGGGCCGGCGGGTGCGCGCCAGCACCGGCATGTAGACGTAGGACTGGCACCACTGGGCCAGGCTGATGTGCCAGCGGCGCCAGTAATCGGACATGTTGGTGGCCAGGAAGGGGAACGCGAAATTCTCCATGATGCGGAAGCCGAATAGCCGCGCGAGACCGATGGCCAAGTCCGAATAGCCGCTGAAATCGCAATAAAGGATGGCGTAGGTGACCAGCAGGTAGCGCCAGGCGTCCACCACGCCCAGGGCGTCCACGCCCAGCGCCACCGCCTCGGGCGTCTGGCCGGCGGCATAGAGCGCGGGCAGCACGGTCTTGGAGATGAAGAACACCTTGACCAAGCCCCACATCACGCGGTTGGCGCCGGTGAACACGTCGTCGGCGCCCAGCCGGTCGGCACGGCCGGCCAGGAAGCGGTCGGCGCGCTCGATGGGGCCGGCCACCCAGATGGGAAAGAAGAAGGCGTACAGGAAATAATCGGTGGCGCTCATGCGCGGCAGCAGGCCGCGCCCGGTCTCCACCAGCACGTGGATCAGGCGGAACGACAGGAAGCTGATGCCCAGCGGGAAGCCCACCGACGACACCCAATCGGCGGCGCCCGGCGGCAGGTACTTGAACAGCACCAGATTGCCCACCACCAGCAGGATGCCGGCCCATACCAGGCGCTGGCGGGCGGCGCCCTGCGACCGCGCGATGCCGGCCAGCACCAGATGGACGGCCACCACCTCGGCCGCCAGCCAGGCGCCGCCGGCCGGGTTCAGATAGAGGATCAGGGCCAGCGACAGCGCCGTCAGCGCCACCGCCCGCGCCCGCGGGCCAAGCCGCGCATTGGCGCCGGCGAACAGGGGGACCAAGCCCCAGAAGGCGAGAGAATGGAACATGGCGCTCAGAACCCCTGGTACTTGAAGATGGCCGCGCCCGAGGTCAGGGTCAGCATGGTGGCGAAGGCGAGGAACAGGGCGGCGCCCAGCACCATGCCGGCGGCCGCGAATTTGAGGGTGCTCATCACAGCTTTCCTTCGATGTCGGCCAGGAAGGCGTCGGTGAAGATCTGCTTGCCCTGGCGCGACGACAGGTGCGACCAGTCGTAGAAATGCTCCTCGGCCAGCAGGTTGCGGATGTTGCTGTTGGCGTAGGTGCAGCCTTCCTCGGCGCAGAAGCGGGTCATGGTGTCCACATGGGCCGCATAGAAGCCGGGGCCGGCGGCCTGGGCGATGGCGCGCGGGTTCAGCGGGATCTCTAGCAGCACCACGTTCCACGGCAGGTTGTTGTCCCTGATCCAGCGCAGGATGCGGCGATAGGGGGCGATGTTGACGGGGAAGTTGCGCTCGTATCCCGACAGGCGCCGGGCCAGGGTTTCGGTGTCCTTGGCCCACGCCTCGCCGTCCTGGTGGCCGCGGCCCAGATAGGTCTGGACGTCGTTGGCGGGGCGCGTGCCGGTGACGAGGTTGGCGACGAAGCTGTGGGCGCGCACCACATAGAATTGCAGGTTGTCGAGCAGATAGACGCCGCTGGATTCGGGCGCCCGCAGCCCCTGGGCCTCGGCCTCGCGGCGGATGCCGTCGTTGGAAAAGGCCAGGCGGGGGTGGTCCAGCAGCTTTTGCAGCTCGCCGCCCGAGGCGGCCATGCGCGACGGGCTGACCGCCAGCACCAGGGTGCCCTGGGCCTTGGGGGCGATCTCCCACACCAGCCCGGCGGCCTCCAGCGGCGATTGGCCGCCGCTGCTCAGGTTGATGACCGGCACCCGCCGGCCCAGGCGCTGGTTCAGCAGCGCCTCGATGTCGGCGGCCGGCAACAGGCCCTCGCGCATGGCGGCGGTTCCCACCAGCACCAGGGATTTGTGCCCGCCGCTCAGTTCGGCCACCCGCTTGGCGGTGATCGAGGCGAAGGCGTAGTCGTCGATGGCGTTGCGCGGCCAATAGGCGGCGGTGGCGGCGCGACCCAGATAGTCGGAATCGATGGTCAGCGCGGTCAGCGCGCCAAGCGTGAACGCGGCGGCGGCGGCCGTCGCCGCGACCACGCGCGACCGCAAGGCGGCCGCGAAGAAGCCGGCCAAGGCCCGGCCGGCGGGATGGGAACCCATGTAGGGGGTGGTCATTACGCACTCCTGTGCGCATCGCGCACGCAAAAAAAGCCGTTGCCGGGCGGCCTGGCG
>JAFAAW010000055.1 GCA_023426365.1 Pseudomonadota bacterium | reverse complement strand
TCCGCGAGGCGGTGGGCGACAAGTGGGCCAAGGTGTCGGAAAAGGTGATGATGATCGCCGAAGGCGTCATCAACGCCCATCTGGGCGCCGGCAACATCTTCTGCCGCCAGGGCACCGATTTCTTCGTCCTCATCTTCCGCACCTGCGACGGCGCCGAAGGTCGCCGCCGCTCGCTGCTGATCGCCCAGGAATTGGGCACAAGGCTGGTGGGCGACCAGTTCGTCGGGTCCGAGGTGCCGCTGGCGCTGGCAGCCGAAGTGTCGCTGGAGGACGGCCTGCTGCCCGATGGCGGGCTGAACCTGGATGCGGTCCACGCCGCCGTGGGCGAGATGCGCTCCATGATCGCCGGCCAGAGCCAGGGCAAGGCCCAGCCGCCGCGGGCCTGGATGCGCGGCGGGGCGCCGCAGGCCGCCGATGACGGGCTGCGCCGCCACCTGATGCCGGGCACGGCGCCGGCCGAACAGCCCCGCCCCGACGACCGCCCGCCGCTGTCGGCCATGCCCGAACCGGAAGCCAAGGCGCCGCCGCAGGATCCGGGCTGGAAAAAGCTGGAGATCGAGCGGCCCGAACAGGCCAAGCAGCCCACCTGGGTGATCCTGGACGGCCCCGCCGGCCAAAAGGCGGCACCGGGGCTGGACGCCCTGCCCGACCCGTGGGCCGATCCGCTGCCGGGCGATGCCCGGCTGTCGCTGATCTGGCGCCCAAGCTGGGTGGCCGCCGGCGAGGTGATCGGCGCCTATGAGGCCCGCATCCAGCGGGTGGACGCCCCCGGCCAGTCGCCGCTGGAGGGCACCCACGCCTATCCCAAGGATGACGAGCCGGCGGCCAACACGCTGGACCGTTTCCGCATCGCCAGCGCCATCCGCGACTTTCGCGCCTCGGAAGCGGCGGGCAATGCCTCGACCGTGGTCATTCCCATCCACTGGCTGACCATCACCAGCGAAAGCCGCATGGAATTCCTGGCGCCGTTCGCCGACATCACCCAGCAATCGCGCGGATCGCGGGTGGTGATCGAACTGTTCGCGGTGCCCGCCGACGTCAAGCCCATGGTGCTGGGCGCGGCCATCGCACGGGCGCGCGAATTGTGCCGCATGGTGGTGCTGCGGACCCGCATCACCGATCCCCAGGCGGCCATGGCGCTGGATTGCGGTGCCGCCATGATCGGCCTGGATCTGGCCGAATTGGCCGGCGCCGAACGCGTCAGCGACGACCAGTTGCTGACGGCGCTGGCCGCCTTCCAGGCCCAGGCGGCGAAGTTCCGCCTGGGCAGCTATGTGTGGGGCGTGCGGCGACGCAAGGTGATCGTGGGCGCCGTGCAGGCGGGCTTCGCCATGGTCAACGGCCCCGCCCTGATGAAGGACATCCCCAAGCCGGCGCGGCAATTGCCGGCCCCGAAATCGCGCTTCACCCTGACCTGAGGACTTGGCCATGCGGGCCTTGGTCGCGTCGGCGGCGCTGGTCGCCGTGGTGGTGTTCTCGATCCTGCGCGCGGTATGGGCGTGGCCGCCGGCCGGCCCGGCCGCGGCCGCCGCCCTGGCGCTTTACCTGCTGCTGGAAGGATGGAGCGCGCGGCGCGGCGGACGGCGCATCGTCGCCCTGGGGCTGGCGGCGGCGGCGGCGGCCATCGCCTTTCATCCGGCGCCGTGGCCCCTGCTGCTGAACGCAGGCGTGCAGGCCGCCGCCCTGATCGGGCTGTTCACCGCGCTGGGCTTCCTGCGCGAGGCGGCGGAAACCTCGGCGTTGATCCAGCGCTGCGGCGCGCTGATGGTGCGCCAGCCGCCCGGCCGCCGCTACATGGCGCTGGCGCTGGGCAGCCATCTGATCGGACTGGTGCTGAATTTCGGCGTCATGCCGCTGGTCGGCACCATGGTGGTCAAGGGCAACACCGCCGAGGCCGCCGGCGGCGACGCCCGCATCGTCGCCATCCGCCAGCAACGCATGATGACCGCCATGGTGCGCGGCTTCGCCACCATGACCGTGTGGTCGCCGCTGTCGGTGTCATTCACGGTTACCCAAAGCGCCTTGCCCGGTCTGGACTGGTGGCCGCTGCTGGGCATCCAATTGGGTCTGACCGTGCTGATCATGGCGCTGGGCTGGTGGCTGGACCGCCGCGCCTTCCCCGCCCCGCCCCCATCGGCGGCCACCGCAGCGGCCACCGCAGCGACCACCGGCACCGCCACCGCCGTACCGGCCGCCGACTGGCGCCCTGCCCTGCATCTGGCCGCGCTGGTGGGCACGGTGGTAGCCGCCTCGGTCGCGGTGGCCGAGGTGCTGTCGGTGCGTCTGGTGGTGGGGGCCATGCTGGTGGTGCCGCCGGCCGCCGTGCTGTGGCTGATGGCGCAGCACCGCGCGGTGATTCCGGCGCTGATCCATCTGGGCCGCCGGCTGACCGTCTCCATGCCCGGCTTTCGCGAAGAAGTCACCATGCTGGGCGGCGCCATGTTCCTGAGCACGGTTCTGGTCGCCTTCATCCCCCCGGCCGAAACCGCGCGCCTGGTGGGGCTGATCCCGCTGCCGGCGGTGGTGGTGCTGGTGCTGGCGGCGTGGCTGGTGATGGCGCTGTCCCATCTGGGAATTTCCCAGATCGTCACCGTCACCATCCTGGGCGGCGCGCTGGCGGCCCTGGCCGGGCACGGCCTGCCGCCGGTGGCGGTGGCCAGCGGCCTGATGGGGGCGTGGGCCTTGTCCGTCTGCTCGACCCCGGTGGGCGCGGTGGTGCTGTCGGTGGCGCGGCTGGCCAATGTGCCCATGCGCACGGTATCGCGCCAGTGGAACGGCCGCTTCGTCGTGCTGGGCGCGCTGGTGCTGACGGCGTGGCTGGTGGCGTTATGCACAATTCTGGACGCTTCCTAACCCTTGGTATAAGATGCCGTCATAAAAACGCCGCAAGGGAGATGGGGATGGGGGTCCCGAAGTCCACGCAGTCGGTTGATACCAGGGTATCAAGCACCCTGGAGCGGCTTGAGCGCCTGATGGGGGATGGCGCCGAGCTTGATTTCGACCATCCCAATCCGGATACGGTGGAAGACGCCGTGCGACGGCTGAAAGGCAAGCTGCCGGAAAAGCAGTTGCGTCAGTTGGGCGACTGAGTCCTCCCCCAAACGCACCTGCCCGCACGGCGGCGCACCACCCCATCTGAAGGGGATGGAACAACAACCGCCGCCGCAGCACCATTCCCTGTTCGCGCGTGGCCCGGCGCTGACCGTCCTGGCCGTGCTGGCGGTTTTCTATACCCTGTATTTCGCCGCCGAACTGATCCTCCCGCTGATGGTGGCGCTGGTGCTGGCCATGGTGCTGGCGCCCGTGGTCCAGGTCCTGCGCCGCTGGCGGGTGCCGCGCCCGCTGGCCGCGCTGGTGGTGACGGCAGCGGTGGTGGGCGGCCTGGCCTGGGGCGTCGAGCGGCTGGCGGCGCCGGCGGCCGATTGGCTTCACCGCGCCCCGCAAAGCCTGCGCCAGCTCGAGGGCAAGCTGCGCCCGGTCAAGGAACCAGTGGAACAGGTCCAGCGCGCCACCGAACAGGTCGAGCGGCTGGCCACCGGCCGCAGCGGCGGCGAATCCACGCCCACCGTCACGGTGCGTCCCGCCGGCCTGGGATCGCAGGCGCTGGTGGGTGTCGGCATGCTGATGGCGCAGGGCGTCGTGGTGGTGGTCGTGCTGTTCTTCCTGCTGTCGTCGGGCGACCGGCTGATGCGCCAGTTGGCCCGCATGCCGACCACCGCGCGCCGCCGCCACCGCCTGATCTGCGTGGCGCGGCGGGTCAAGCAGGACGTGGCCGCCTATCTGGGCACCATCACGCTGATCAATGCCGGCCTGGGCATCGTCGCCGGCCTGGTGATGTGGGCGCTGGGCATGCCCAATCCGGCGCTGTGGGGGGTGCTGACGGCGGTGCTCAACTACATCCCCTATGCCGGGGCGCTGACCGCCATGGTGGTGGTGGGCATCGTCGGGCTGCTCAGCTTCGACGAATTGTGGCGCGGCCTGCTGCCGGCCGCCGCGCTCTTGGCCCTGCACCTCATCGAATCGGACGTCGCCACGCCCATGCTGGTGGGCCGGCGCCTGACCCTGCCGCCGCTGATGGTGTTCCTGTCGCTGACGGTGTGGACCTGGATGTGGGGGATCGCCGGCGCCATCCTGGCGGTGCCGCTGCTGGTGGTGTTGAAGGTGGCGGCGGACGATGTGACGGCGTTGCGCCCGCTGGCCCCCTTCCTGAACGGCGGCCGCGACCGGGGCAAGGCCAAGGGGGCAAGGGTTTGATGCGGCGCGGCCGGCCCGATACACTCGCCCCGTCCCTGGGAGAGTTCGTACCATGCGCAACACCGCCCTGATCGCCGGCGCCGTTCTTGCCCTGCTGCTGATTGCGGCGGTAGCGATACCGCCGCTGATCGACTGGAGCCGCTACAAGGCCGAGATTGCCAGCCGGGTCGAGGCCGCCACCGGCCGCCCCGTCGCCATCGACGGCCCCATCGCGTTGCGCCTGCTGCCCAGCCCGGCGCTGTCGGCGGAAGCCATCGCCATCGGCAACCCGGCCGGCATGGCGGGCGAACTGGCGCGGGTGGAACGGCTGCGGCTGAGGCTGGCTTTGCTGCCGCTGCTGACCGGGCGGGTGCAATTGACCAAGGTGGAGCTGGACCGCCCGGTGCTGACCCTGACCCGGGGCGCCGATGGCCGCCCCAACTGGGATTTCGGCACCACCGGCAGGGCGCCCGCCCTGGATGCCGCCCCGCCCCAGGAAGCGCCGCGCCGCGCCGCCCGCCCCGAGGGGGAACCCGCCACGCCCCCCGAGGCCGACGATTCCCTGCCGGTTCAGGCGCTGTCCATCCATGACGGCATCGTGCGCTATGGCCAATCCCTTTCGGTCACCGACCTGAATGCGGATGTGGCGTTGGGCGGCCGCTCGGGGCCGTTCCAGGCCAAGGGCACCGCCCGCCTGGGCGGTGTGGCGGTCACCCTGGACGCCAGCGTGGACCGGCTGGCGCCGGGGCGCGGCAGCCCCGCCAGCCTGTCGCTGCGCCTGCCCGGCGACGATGCGGGCCTTGAGGTGACCGGCCTGATTTCCGAATTGTCGGGCGGCCCCACCCTGCGCGGGCGCCTTGCCCTGCGCGCCGCCGACCCCGGCCGCAGTGTGGCCCGGCTGGGGCTGACGCCGCCGCCGCTGCCGCCCGGTGCGCTGAACCTGGGCGGCGAACTGGTGCTGTCGGCCGCCGAGGCCAGCCTGAACAGCCTGGAGCTGTCGCTGGGCGACGCGCGTGCCACCGGCGCCCTGTCGGCGGCGCTGGGCGACCGCCCGCAGATCGACATCCGCCTGCACGCAAGCGCCTTGAACCTGGACAATTGGGGACCGGCCCCACACGGGACCGCCCGCACCGCGGCGGCGCTTCCCCCCGCCGCGCCGTCGTCCGGCGCCACCGCCCCGCCGGCCGCGCAGCCCGCCGCCCAGACCGGTGGCTTCACCCTGCCCCGCGACCTGTTCGCCGCATTGGCGGTGGATGTGGACGCGCTGTCCTGGCGCGGCCAGGTGGTGCGCAAGGCCCGGCTGGAGGCCGTGCTGGACGGTGGCGAGGTGATGCTGCGCCAGGCCTCGGCCCAATTGCCGGGCGCCACCGACGCCAGCGCCGAAGGCACGCTTTCGGCCCAGAACGGCCAGCCGGCCTTTGACGGCACCGTGCGCGCCAAGTCCGACAATGCCGCCGCGCTGCTGGGCTGGCTTGGCGCCGGGATGGGCGAGGATGCCCCGCGCCGGCTGGAACTGACGGCGCCGCTGTCGCTGGCCTGGCCCGAAATCAAGCTGAACGACGCCCGGCTGACGGCCGACGACATCGCCGCGCGCGGCAATGCCACCCTGCGCCTGGGCGACCAACCGGCCTTTGCATTGGCTGCCAATGTGGGCGGCATGACCGTCACCGCCAAGGGCCGCACCGCCGATGGCGGCCGCGTCGAGGACGGCGCCTTCAGCCTGGACAGCCCCCAGGGCCTGCGCCCCTTGCGGGCATTCGGCATCCGGCCGCCGCAGGCGCTGGAAGGGTTGGGCGCGCTGGCCGCCCAAGGCACCGCCAGCGGCAGCCTGGACGCGCTGGCGGTGGATGCCCGCGCGCAAAGCGGCGGTGTTACGCTTTCGGCCAAGGGCACCCTTGCCACATTGTCCACCGCCCCGCGCGCCGATCTGGCCGTGCAGGCCCGCGCCGCCAATCTGGCGCAGGTGTTGCGCCTGTTCGGCAACGGCAAGGCGCGCGGCGGCGGCGCCTTCGCGCTGGATGCGCGCCTGAGCGGCGACGGGCGCGCGCTCGACATCAGCGGCCTGACCCTGCGGGCCGGACCCAGCAGCCTGGGGGGCGGCGGCCGCGTCGAACTGGGCGGCGCCCGCCCGGTGATCACCGCCGATCTGACTGCCGACACGCTGGCCCTCGACACCCTGCTGGGAACCGAACGCAGCGGACGGCTGTTGCCGGGCGGCCCGCTCCTGCCCCCCAGCATGGCCCCGCAGGCCCAGCCGGTGATCCCCGCCGCGGCCGCCGTGGGGGCCGGGGCGTCGCCGTTCAGCCGCGAGCCGCTGGACCTCTCGGCCCTCACATCCTTCGATGCCCGCGTGACGTTGCGGGCGGGCAGCGTCACCGCCAAGGAATGGCGGTTGGATGACGCCCATCTGCTGGCCCACGTGCAGGACGGCGCCGCCACGGTGGAACGGCTGACCGGCAAGCTGCTGGGCGGCCAGTTCAACGCCACCGCCAAGCTGGCCGCAGCGGCGACGCCGACCCTGGCGGGCCAGCTCACCATCCTGGGCGCCGATCTGGGCGCCGCCCGCTTGGGCGGCGCCGGCATGACCGTGACCCAGGGCCGCATGGATGCGGAAGCGCGCTTCACCGCCGCCGGGCGGTCGTCGCAGGACATGGCGGCGCGGCTGACCGGCGATGGCCGCCTCTTGGTGCGCAACGGCGTGCTGGAGGGCTTCGACCTGCCGGCGGTCAATCGCCAGATGGGCAATCTGCGCAACATCGGCAGCCTGTTGGGGGTGGTTCAGGCCGGACTGTCGGGTGGGCGCACGCCGTTCTCGCAATTGGCCGGCACCTTCCGCGCCGAGAACGGCATCGTCACCAGCCGCGATCTGAAGCTGGAGGCCGATGGCGGCGGCGCCGGCGCCGATACGGCCGTGAACCTGCCCGAATGGTCCACCCAGACCCGCATCGCCATCCATCTGGCCAGCGCGCCGCAGACCCCCTTGGGCATCCGCCTGGAAGGGCCGCTGGAAAACCCGCGCAAGATCGTCGATGTGAACGCCATCCAGCAGATGCTGGTGTCGCGCGGCCTGGGCCAGGCGCTCAAGGGGCTGGGCGGCGACGCCCCAGCCGAAGGCCAGCAGACCGATCAGCCGCGCGAGAAGAACACCGGCAAGAACATCCTCAAGAACCTGCTGAAGGGATTGGGTAACCAATAGCGCCGCCCGCCCATCCAACAAAAAAGGGGTTCCGCTGGCGGAACCCCTTTTGCCGTCACGACCTTAGAGAGCGGCGAACGCTCAATCTGGCGCACCGCCGCGATCTGCCGCCATTGCGGCGGCGGCCAAGCGCGCACAGACGCGCGCCCGGCGAGGGCCAAACAGAAAACCAGACCATCGTGCGTCATGTTTGACGCTCGATGGTCTGAGCATCAGTCCACCTTGGGCAGGGCGTCGAGCGCCGCCTTCAGCTCTTCTTCCTCGAACGCCACGTCGCGCAGCTTGCCGGCGAAGAAGTCGGTATAGGCCTGCATGTCGAAATGGCCGTGGCCCGACAGGTTGAACAGGATGGTTTCGGCCTTGCCCTCGGCCTTGCAGCGCAGGGCCTCGTCGATGGCGCCCTTGATGGCGTGCGACGATTCAGGCGCGGGCACGATGCCTTCGGCGCGGGCGAACTGGACGGCGGCGGCGAAGCATTCGGTCTGCCAATAGCTGCGCGCTTCCATCAGGCCCAGTTCCTTGACGTGGCTGACCAGCGCCGACATGCCGTGATAGCGCAAGCCCCCCGCATGGCTGCCCGGCGGCATGAAGGTGCTGCCCAGCGTGTGCATCTTGGTCAGCGGGGTCAGATGGCCGGTATCGCCGAAATCATAGGCATAGCGGCCGCGCGTCAGCGTCGGGCACGACGCCGGCTCGACGCCGACGACGCGGGTCTTGCCGCCGTTCTTGAGGTTCTCGCGGATATAGGGGAAGGCCAGGCCGGCGAAGTTCGAGCCGCCGCCGGTGCAGGCGATCACCACGTCGGGGCTGTCATCGGCCATTTCCATCTGCAGGATGGCTTCCTCGCCGATGATGGTCTGGTGCAGACAGACGTGGTTCAGCACGCTGCCCAGCGCGTATTTGGTGTCGGGGTTGGCGGCCGCCACCTCGACCGCCTCGGAAATGGCGATGCCGAGCGAGCCGTTGGATTCGGGGAAGCGCTCCAGGATGGCGCGGCCGGCATTGGTCAGCGGCGACGGGCTGGCGATGCAGCGCGCCCCATAGGTCTCCATCAGCGCGCGGCGATAGGGCTTCTGGTTGTACGAGATCTTGACCATGTAGATCTCGACCTCCAGCCCGAACAGCGAGCCGGCAAAGGCCAGCGAGCTGCCCCACTGGCCGGCACCGGTCTCGGTCGCCAGCTTCCGCACGCCTTCCTGCTTGTTGTAGAAGGCCTGCGGCACCGCCGAATTGGGCTTGTGGCTGCCGGCGGGCGAAACGCCCTCGTACTTGAAATAGATGCGCGCCGGGGTGTCGAGCGCCTGTTCCAGACGCCGCGCGCGCACCAGCGGCGCCGGGCGCCACAGGCGATAGACCTCGCGCACCGGCTCGGGGATATCGACCCAGCGCTCGGTGGTCATCTCCTGCTCGATCACCGCCATCGGGAAGATGGGCGCCAGGTCGTCGGCCGACACCGGCTGCATGGTCCCCGGGTGCAGCGGCGGCGGCAGCGGCACCGGCAGGTCGGCGGCCAGGTTGTACCAGGCCTTGGGCATCTTTTCCTCGGGCAGGAGGTACTTCACGGAATCGGTCATCGTCGGCGGGTCCCTTGGGGTTGCTCGCAATGCTTATCCGTCTTTTAACCCGCCGCCCCGACCCCGCCAAGCCGCCACGCGCCCGACCGCGAAAAAGGTTTTTTGAATTTCCGAATTTTTCCTCTTGCACGCCCGCGCCGATCGCCATATAAACCCGCCCACCCCAGCGGCGACGCCGACAACGACATCGCCGCACACCACTGGGGGCGCATAGCTCAGTTGGTAGAGCAGCTGACTCTTAATCAGCGGGTCCAAGGTTCGAGTCCTTGTGCGCCCACCAAGTTTAAAACCCCGGAAAGCCTGGCTTTCCGGGGTTTTCTCGTTCTCAGCCCCCTCTCTTGCCGCCCGGGGCGGCTTGCCGCCGCGATCCCCGATTGACAGGGCGGGCGGCGTGGTGGAAGGGTGCGGCCATGAACGACCTTGCCGACGACAAGCCGTTGCGTTCGGGCTGGACCACCGGGGCGTGCGCCACCGCCGCCACCAAGGCGGCGTGCTCGGCCCTGTTCGGGCTGGGCTTTCCCGACCCGGTGGGCATCCGGCTGCCGCGCGGCGAAATGCCCAGCTTCGCGCTGGCCGTGGCCGAAAGCGGCGACGGCTGGGCGCGGGCCGGGGTGGTCAAGGATGCCGGCGACGACCCCGACGTCACCCATGGCGCCACCATCATCGCCACCCTGCGCCGGGGCGCGCCCGGCAGCGGCATCGTCTTTCGCGCCGGCGCCGGGGTCGGCACCGTGACCAAGCCGGGACTGCCGCTGCCGCCGGGCGAGCCGGCCATCAACCCGGTGCCGCGCCGCCTGATCGTGGCCGAGGTGCTGGACCTTGCCGCCCATGCCGGCCAGCCCGCCGACCTGGAGATCGAGATTTCCGTGCCCGGCGGCGACCGCCTGGCCCAGGCCACCTGGAACCCGCGCCTGGGCATCGTGGGCGGGCTGTCCATCCTGGGCACCACCGGCGTGGTGGTTCCCTATTCCTGCTCGGCCTGGATCCATTCCATCCAGCGCGGCATCGACGTGGCGCGCGCCACCGGCGTGGCCCATGTGGCCGGCTGCGTCGGCAACACCTCGGAACGGGCGGTGCGCGCGCTTTTGGGTCTTGGCGAGGACGCCATCATCGACATGGGCGATTTCGCCGGTGGCATGCTGAAATACCTGCGCCGCCATCCCGTCGCCCATGTGACCATCGCCGGCGGCTTCGCCAAGCTGTGCAAGCTGGCGGCCGGGGCCATGGACCTGCATTCGAAACGCTCGCAGGTGGATTTGCCGTGGCTGGCCGGGCATCTGCGCGCACTGGGCGCCGACGGCGCGCTGGCCGCGCGGGCGGCCCGCGCCAACACCGCGCTCGAGGTGCTGGAAATGGCGCAGGCGGCCAAGATCCCGCTTGGCGACCATATGGCGGCCGAGGCCCGCCGGGTGGCCGCGGACGTGCTGGACGGCGCCCCCATCGTGCTGGACGTGCTGATGTTCGACCGCAAGGGCGTGCTAGCCGGCGACAGCCGCCAGCCAGTCCAGCGCCCCGGCCACTGACCCGGCCACCGGCAGGGCGGGCCGCGCCGGCCGCCGCCGCATCACCACCCGCACCCCCATCTCGCGCGCCGCCGCCAGCTTGGCGTCCATGGGGCCGCCGCTGTTCTTGCACACGATGGTGTCGATGCCGTGCCGGGTCAGCAGCGCGCATTCGTCCTCGGGGGTGAACGGCCCGCGTGCCAGCAGCACCTGCGCCTGGGCGAAGGGCGGCATGGGATCGGGCGCATGGACCGAACGGATCAGGAACCACACATGGCTGAGGGCGGCGAAGGGCGCCACCTCCTGCCGGCCCAGCGCCAGCAGAACCCGCCGCGCGTCGCCCAAGGCGGCGACCGCCTGAAGCCAATCGTCCACCTCGCGCCAGTCATCGCCGGACCGGGTCCGCCATGCCGGGCGTTCCAGCCGCAACAGCGGCACGCCGGCGGCGGCGCAGGCATCGGCGGCATGCCGGCCCATGCGCGCGGCAAAGGGATGGGTGGCGTCCACCACCGCGTCCACCCCGACCCCGCGCAGATAATCGGCCAGCGCCGGCGCGCCGCCGAAGCCGCCCACCCGCACCTCGCCCGGCGGCAGGCACGGCGCATCGGTGCGCCCGGCCAGCGACGTGATGACGCGCAGGCCGGGGCGCCCGGCCAGGGCCTGGGCCAGGTCACGGGCATCGGCGGTGCCGCCAAGGATCAGAAGCGTCGCAACCATCGACCGCACAGATAGCAGGTCGGGGCGGCCGGAGGAAGGCCGCGAACCTGAACGGCGAATGAACGGGCCGATCAGACCGGGTTCAGGTTGCCCCCGCTAGAATGTCCCCATCGACATCACGGAGGACCGCCATGCTGGGAAAAATGCTGATCCACGGTCTGTTGGCCGCCGCCCTGATCGGCTCGGCGGCGGCGGTCTATGCCCAGGCGGGCGACGTCACCCAGGACGCGCAGGGCCAGCCCCAGGCCAAGGTGGGCGCCACGGAGCCGGACAAGGCCCAGGCTGACAACGGCTATCTGCGCCCCACCGCCTTCTGGTCCGGCGACCATGACCGCAAGCGCGGCCACGACCGGCACGACCGCAAGCGCAAGCACGACCATGACGACGACGACGATTGACCGGAGGGCCGCCCCCATGTCGCCCCGCACCCAGCACCTGATGCTCAAGCTCTGGCACGCCTGGCTGGCCGGCGGCTATCTGGTCGCCTATGTCACGGCGGACGAGGACACCTATGCCATGCACCTGTTCGCCGGCTATGCGGTGCTGGCCGCCATCGCGGTGCGCGTGCTGGCCGGCCTGGCCGCGCCGGCCGGCAGCCCGTGGCGCCTGC
>JAFAAW010000024.1 GCA_023426365.1 Pseudomonadota bacterium | reverse complement strand
CCGCGGCCCTCGCTCCGTTCGGCACGGGCGGGCCGTTCGCCGCGTTCGCCACGCGGGGCGCGCTCGCCGCGCGGCTGGCGTTCACCACGGGGCTGGCGCTCGCCGCGGGGCTGGCGCGGCTCGGCATTGTCGCCGGCCTCCATGGCCGGGCTGCCCTCGCCCACCGACTCGGCCGCGGCCTCGGCGGCTTCGGAACCGGGGGCGGAATCGGCGGCTTGCTGGTCGTCGCCTTCGTTGTCGTCGCCGGTCATGTCGCCCTGATCCTCGGCCGGGGTCGGCAGGTTCTGCGGACGACGCTGGCCGTTGTTCTGGTTGTAGGCGTTGATCAGGCGGAAATAGTGCTCGGCGTGCTGATAGAAATTCTCGGCCGCCACGCGATCGCCCTGGCTGGAGGCGTCGCGTGCCAGGGCCAGATACTTTTCCATCACCTGATGGGCGTTGCCGCGGATGCGGCCTTCGGGACCGTTGGAATCGAACACCTGGGTGCGAACGTTGATGTGACGGGGACCGCCGCCACCACCGCCGCCGCCGTGGCCGCCGCTGCTGAAGTTGCCACGATTGGGATTACCGCCGTTGTTGCCACGGCCACGGGAGCGTTGCTTCGGGTTCACGGGTCCTGCCTTCACATGATACCAGTCGATGCACAATGTTTGAGACGATCCATCCGGCAAAGCCGGCCCGGCCATGACCTCGGAACCGATCGAGGTTGGGCGATGGTGGGATCGGTAGGCGCTGCGGTGAGGGGCGGAGCCGGTGGCTCGACGCGACCTCGGCTCGGTGGCGCTCGACGGGGGCCACCCTATCCGGGAAGCCAGACCTTTCCAACTCTTTTTTCGCCCCCAACCGCTGTCTTTTGCGATCTTTTTTACGCAAGCCCCATCACTTGGTACCGACCACGCAACGCTCGACCCCGGCAAGGTCGCGCGGCAGGGCTTGAACGGTCAATCCCGCGGCACGGAACATCCCGGCCACCAGCGGGGCCTGGCCGGCCCCCACTTCGACGGCGACGATGGCGCCGGGGTTGGCCAGGTCAGCCATTTGCGGCACCAGACGGCGATAGCAATCCAGGCCGTCGGGGCCGCCGGCCAGGGCCAGGCGCGGTTCGAATGCCGCCACCTCGGGGTCCAGGCCGTCAATGTCCTGATCGGGGATATAGGGCGGGTTCGAGACGATTACATCGGCCCTTTCGTCCACCCCCGCCCCCCAATCGGACAGCATGAACCGCGTCCGGGGGGCCAACCCTTGGGCAATGGCATTTTCCCGCGCGACCTCCAACGCCGCCGGACTTTTGTCCACGGCCAGGGCGGTGGCGTTGGGCAGTTCCGACAGCAGCGCCAGGGCGATGGCGCCGGTGCCGGTGCCGAAATCGATGATGCGGAGCGGCGCGGAGCGGTCATTGATGCGGTCCAGCACCGCCTGGACCAGGGTTTCGGTA
This sequence comes from Pseudomonadota bacterium, assembly GCA_023426365.1. Taxonomy (GTDB): domain Bacteria; phylum Pseudomonadota; class Alphaproteobacteria; order Rhodospirillales; family Magnetospirillaceae; genus Magnetospirillum. The sequence continues at coordinate 14,031 of JAFAAW010000024.1, read as the reverse complement.
TCGCCGCGCGGGTCCAGCGTGTCGGCGGTGACCTTCAGCGTCAGGGTCCAAAAGCCGCGCCGGCCCAGAATATGGCTCATGGGTTCGCGGGCGGCGCGGCGGACGGCCAGACGTTCCAGCCGCTCGGCCTGTTCGGCCGACAGCGGGGTGTCGGGCGCCAGCGCCACCCGGTCCGGGGCCACCCCCGCCACCTCGGCCACCAGCAGCCGGGCATCCAGCCGGGCGGTGTCGATGCCGGCGGCGGCAAAGCGCCCGGCCAGCGCGCGGGCGGCGGCGCCGACGGTGGTCACGCCATTTCCGCCAGACGCTCGGCCTGGTCGGCGGCGATAAGCGCCTCGACCACCTCCTCCAGCGCGGTTCCGTTCATGACGTCGTCGATCTTGTAGAGCGTCAGGTTGATGCGATGGTCGGTGACGCGGCCCTGCGGGAAATTGTAGGTGCGGATGCGTTCGGACCGGTCGCCCGACCCCACCTGGCTTTTGCGCGCGGCGGCCCGCTCGGCGTCCTTGGCGGCGCGCTCCATCTCGTACAGGCGGGCGCGCAGCAGCCTGAGCGCGGTGGCCTTGTTCTTGTGCTGGCTTTTTTCCTGCTGGCAGGCCACGGCGATGCCGGTGGGGATATGGGTGACGCGCACCGCCGAATCGGTGGTGTTCACCGACTGGCCGCCCGAACCCTGGCTGCGGTAGACGTCGAAGCGCAGGTCGGATTCGTTGAGATGGATGTCCACCTCTTCCGCCTCGGGCATGATCGCCACCGTGGCGGCCGAGGTATGGATGCGGCCGCCCGCTTCGGTGGCGGGCACGCGCTGGACGCGATGGACGCCCGATTCGAATTTCAGCCGCGCGAACACACCGCGGCCGGTGATGGTGGCGGTGGCTTCCTTCATGCCGCCGATGTCGGTCTCGTTGACGTCCATCACCTCGAAGCGCCAGCCCTTGGTGGCGGCATAGCGTTCGTACATGCGGAACAGCTCGGCGGCGAACAGCGCCGCCTCCTCGCCGCCGGTGCCGGCGCGCACTTCCAGGATGGCGTTCTTCTCGTCCGCCTCGTCCTTGGGCAGCAGCATGAGCTGCACCTCGCGCTCCAACTGGGGCAGGCGTTCCTTGAGGTCGTAATACTCGGCCTCGGCCAGATCCTTCATCTCGGGATCGGCCATCATCGCCTCGGCCTCCTCCATGTCGGCGCGGGCCTTCTTGAGCGCCTGCACCGCGTGGACCACCGGCTCGATGTCGGAGAATTCCTTGCTGAGCTTGGCGAACGAGGAACCGTCGCCGGTGGCGAGCAGCTCGCGCAGCTCGTCATAGCGGTAGAGGACCTTGTCCAGTTGGGCGTCGAGGTTCATCGGTTATCCAGCCACTCTTGTTAAGATACGGACGGACAGGGATGGACACGGATGGTCGCTTTTCCTTGCCTCATACCCGGGTCAAGCCCGCCATGACGGCAAGGAAGCCTTGTTATCCGCGCTTATCCGTGTCCATCCGTGTCAAGTCACCTATTCCAAGCGGAACAGCGTCCGCAGCGTCTTTTCCATCTGTTGCCATTCGGCGCCTTCCGCCGCCACCGACTTCATGGCCTCGCTGGGCGCATGCAACAGCCGGTGGATCAACAGGCGGGTGGCGGCGTCGGCATCGCCCTGGGTTTCGGCCAGCACGGCCGCGCGGGTGTCCTCGAAGCGCTGGCGCAGGGCGACGATGGCCGGAACGGCCACCCGGGCCGCCCGCCCCTTGAGGAAACCGGCCAGTTCGTCATCCAGCACCGCCCAGGCGGCGCGCGCCGCCTGTTCGCGGGTGGCGCGGCCTTCCAGCGCCACCCGCTCCAGGTCGTTCAGATCGTAGAGAAAGGCGCCGTCCACCCGGTTCACCGCCGGCTCGACATCGCCCGGGATGCCGGCATCCACCAGGAAGATGGGCTTGCGCCGCCGCTTCTTCAGCGCCGCCGTGACCGCGTCGGCGGCGATCAGCGCATGCCGCCCGCCGGTCGAGGCCACCACGATGTCGGCGGCGGCCAGGGCGTCCTTCATGTCCTCGAACGGCACCACATGGGCGTTGAGCGCGGTGGCCAGGGCCTCGGCCCGGCTGGCGCGCGGGGCGGTCACCGACAGCCGGCCCAGGCCGGCGGCCAACAAGCTTTCCGCCACCAATTCGCCCATGTCGCCGGCGCCCACCACCAGGCCCGCGCAATGGCGCAATTCGCCATGCAGGTCGCCCGCCAATTGCACGGCGGCGGCGGCGATGGAGACCGGACCTTCGCCGATATGGGTCTCGCTGCGCACCCGCTTCGCGGCGGCGAAGGCCGCCTGCAGCACCGCTTCCAGTTCGGGGCCGCAGCCGCCGGCATCGCGGGCCAGCCGATGGGCGGTCTTGACCTGGCCGGCCACGTGCGGCTCGCCGATCACCAGCGAATCAAGGGCGCTGGCCACCGCGAAGGCGTGGCGCACGGCGTCGGCGCCGGCATGGGTGTAGAGCTGGCCGGCCAGGGCGGCGGGCGGCAGGCCCGCGCGCTCGGCATAGGCGTCGCAGATCAGTTCTGCGGCGACGTCCATGTCGTGATGGCTGGCCCACACCTCGACCCGGTCGCAGGTGGACAGCACCATGGCCTCGTGCAGGCCCCGCCCCTTCAGCCGGGCCAGGAAGTCCGCCACCCCCGCATCGTCCACGAACAACTGGTCGCGCAGCGACAGCGACGCCGACCGGTGGTTGGCGCCGACAATGACGAAACGGGGGGATGCGGAACTCATGACCGCAGCAGACGCTCCTTCAGCGCCGCCAGCGGCACCTCTTCCTGGGCGCCGCTGTCGAGGTCGCGCAGGGTGGCCGCGCCGCGCGCCGCCTCGTCCTCGCCCAGGATGACGGCGAAGCGGGCATTGGCCTTGTTGGCGCGCGCCATGCGCTTCTTCATGTTGCCGGAAAAGCCCATTTCGACGCTCAACCCGGCCTGGCGCAGGGAATCGGCCAGCACCATGGCGGCGGTGGCGTCGCCCATGGGGATGACGGCCACCGGACGCTCGGCCGGCGGCACCTCGCCCACCAGCATGGACAGGCGCTCGACGCCCGCCGCCCAGCCGATACCGGGGGTGGACTGTCCGCCCATCTGGCCGATCAGGCCGTCGTAGCGGCCGCCGGCCAGCACGGTGCCCTGGGCGCCCAGGGCGGTGGTGGTGAATTCGAACGCCGTGTGGCAGTAGTAATCCAGGCCGCGCACCAGCTTGGGATTGACCACGAAGGGCACGCCCAGCGCGGTCAGGCCGCCGGTGACGGCGTCAAAGAACTCCCTGGCCGCCGGGGTCAGGCATTCATGGATCAAGGGCGCCCCGGCCACGATGGCCTTGTCGCCCTCGTCCTTGGAATCCAGCACCCGCATGGGGTTCTTTTCCAGGCGGTTGCGGCTGTCTTCGGACAGCTTGTCCCGGTGCGGGGTAAGATAGGCGATCAGCGCATCGCGATAGGCGGCGCGGCTTTCGGCATCGCCCAGGGTGTTGATCTCGAGCTGCACCTTGTCGCCCAGGCCCAGCGCCGACAGCACCCGCCAGGCCATGGACACCACCTCGACGTCGGCAAGCGGGCTGTCCACGCCCAGCAATTCGACGCCGACCTGATGGAACTGGCGCAGACGGCCCTTTTGCGGGCGCTCGTGGCGGAACATGGGGCCGCGGTAGAACAGCTTGAGCGGCAGGTTCTGCGACAGCCCGCCCGAGATGAAGGCGCGCGCCACGCCGGCGGTGCCCTCGGGCCGAAGGGTGATGGAATCGCCCGAGCGGTCGGTGAAGGTGTACATCTCCTTGGTCACCACGTCCGACGTCTCGCCCAGCGTGCGCGAGAACACCTCGGTGAACTCGAAGATGGGGGTGACCACTTCGCCGAAGCCGTAACGCTTCACCACGGCGAAGGCGGTTTCCTCCACATGGCGGTGACGGCGGGAATCGTCGGGTAGCAGGTCGTGGGTGCCGCGGACGGGTTGCAGGCTCGACACTTTCTTTATCCCTTCGCTTTGGCGGCTTCGATGGCCGCCGCCTTCTGTTCCACCAGGGCCACGATGTGGTCGATCATGGCGTCGCTGTCGATCTTGTGGTCGGGGCTGCCGCCCACATAGACCATGTGGCTGTCCTGGCCGCCCCCGGTCAGGCCGATCATGGTTTCGCGCGCCTCGCCGGGGCCGTTGACCACGCAGCCGATGATGGACAGCGTGACCGGCGCGGTGACGTGGGCAAGCCGCTGTTCCAGAAGCGCCACCGTATCGACCACGTTGAAGCCCTGGCGGGCGCAGCTTGGGCACGACACGATGTTGACCCCGCGCGTGCGCAGGCCCAGCGACTTCAGGATCTCGTAGCCGACCTTGACCTCTTCCTCGGGCGGGGCCGACAGCGACACGCGGATGGTGTCACCGATGCCCGACCACAACAGGTTGCCCATGCCGATGGCGGATTTCACCGTGCCGCCGATCATGCCGCCGGCTTCGGTGATGCCCAGGTGCAGCGGATAGTCGCACGCCTCGGCCAGCCCCTGATAGGCCGCCACCGCCAGGAACACGTCGGACGCCTTGACGCTGATCTTGAACTCGCGGAAGTCGTTGTCTTCCAGGATCTTGGCGTGTTCCAGCGCGCTTTCCACCATGGCGTCGGGGCAGGGCTCGCCGTACTTTTCCAACAGGTGCTTTTCCAGGCTGCCGGCATTGACGCCGATGCGCATGGAACAGCCGTGGTCCTTGGCCGCCTGCACCACCTCGCGCACGCGGGCGGCGCTGCCGATATTGCCCGGATTGATGCGCAGGCAGGCGGCGCCCGCCTCGGCCGCCTCGATGGCGCGGCGGTAGTGGAAATGGATGTCGGCCACCACCGGCACCGAAACCTGGCGCACGATGTCGCGCAGCGCCGCGGTCGAGTCCTCGTCCGGGCACGACACGCGCACGATGTCCACCCCGGCGGCCTCGGCCCGCTTGATCTGCGCCACCGTGGCGGCCACGTCGGTGGTCAGCGTGTTGGTCATGGTCTGAACGCTGATGGGGGCATCGCCACCCACCGGCACCGCGCCGACGAAAATCTGGCGCGACCGCCGCCGCTGGATCTGGCGATAGGAACGCACGCTCATCTTTGCACCATAAGAAATCGCCCCGGCGCCAAAGCGGCACCGGGGCGGTTGGTATAGCGCATTTCAGAAGAACGTGTCACCCCGGGCAAGCGGTCGGCCCGCCGGCCCGCCTTCCCTCCGGCCTATTTGCGGTCGGGATCGTGGGAATGGTGACGGTCGCGTTCGCCGCCGCCGCCCGAACGGCGGCTGCGGTCGCGGTTGGTGGGTTCGCCCGGTTCGGGCTTGGCCGCGCGGACGGGCGGCGGCTCGGTGGCGTCCTGGTGGCTGCTGCCCGGCCCGCCATGGCTGCGATCGGTCTGTGGCGCCTTGGTGGACATGTTCAGCGATCCTGCTGGTTACCCTGGTGGGAGGTGTTCTGACGGATATTGCCCTGGCGACCCTGATGCGAAAGATCGCGGCGGCGCGCATCCTCCTCGGGGTCGTCATGGGGCTGGGGACGGTCTTGCGCATGGTCGCCGCCGCCAAAGGGAGATTTCTGGTCGGGCGGCACCGGCGGCATGGACTTGCTCATTGCCTGTTCCTTCGCCGTTCGGGACTTATCCCGGTGAACGCCGAAGCGCGCATTCAGGTTCCGCCCGCCTCCGCCAGCGGCAGGGTGACGTGGAACACGCTGCCCACCCCTTGCTGCGATTCCACCCACACCCGGCCGCCATGGCGCTCGACGATCCGGCGCACCACCGCCAATCCGATCCCGGTGCCCTCGTACTGGTCGCGGGCGTGCAGGCGCTGGAAGATCTGGAAGATGCGGTCGAACGACTCGGCCGGAATGCCGATGCCGTTGTCGCCCACGCGAAACTCCGCCATGCCGTCGAAGATGGTGGCCGAGATGCGGATTTCCGGCGCCCGGCCGGGGCTGTGGAACTTGATGGCGTTGCCCACAAGGTTCTGGAACAGGCGCGTAAGCTGGCTGGCGTCGCCCATCACCAGGGGCAGTGGCGGGACGATGTCGATGCGGGCCTGGGCGTCCTCGACCGCCAGCGCCAGATTGGCCACCGCGTCGGCGACCACGCGCGCGCCGTCCACCACCTCCATGGGGCCGCCCCGGCTTTCCACCCGCGAGAATTCCACAAGGTCGGTGATCATGCGGCTCATGCGCGCGGCGCCGTCCGCCGCATAGCCGATGAAGTCGCGGCAATCGTCGTCCAACACATTATTAAGACGGCGGCCGATCAGTTGGACATAGGACGTGACCATGCGCAGCGGCTCCTGCAGATCGTGGGACACGGTGTAGGCGAATTGCTGAAGGTCCTGGTTGCTTTGCGCCAGCCGCTCCATCAATTCGCCGCCTCGGCGCTCGGCCTCCAGACGGGCGGAGACATCGCGGAACACGACGACGCCGCCCACCACGCCGGCCTCGTCGCGCACGGGCGTGGCCACCATCTCCACCGGCACGGTGGAGCCGTCCTTGCGGCGGAACAGCTCGCCCATGCGCTGGCCGACGGTGCCGTCGCGCATGGCGCCCAGGACCGGGCAATCGGCCGCCGCGCAGCCGGCCGCGCCATGATGGACCGCCTCGTGCAGGTCGCGGCCCAGCAATTCGTCCTCCCCAAACCCCAGGATAGCGGCGGCGGCCGGGTTGACGAAGCGCACGGCTCCGGCGCGGTCCATGCCGATGATGCCGTCGCTGACCGCCCGCACCACCAGATCAAGACGGTGGTGCAGCTCGGCCATGCGCGCCTGCTCGGCGGTCTCGGCACGGGCATAGGCGCGGAAACGCCGCCCCACCAGGGCGATGCCGCCCAGGCCCAGCAGCCAGATGCCCACATGCGAGCCGATCACCAGCCGCCCGTTCTCACGGGCCAGCGCCAGATAGGGCTCCAGCGGCACGGCCACGCCGACGCCGCCCCGCACGTCGCCCACCCGGTAATCCTGGAAGCCATGGCATTTCAGGCAGCTCTGTTCGGTGACCATGGCGTGCATCAGGCGCAGGTGCGGGGCGCCGTCCTTGTCGGCCACCTCGAACACCTCGCGCTCGCCCGCCTCGAACCGCCGCAGCGCCCCGCTCTCCCAGGCGTCGGCGGCATTGGCGGGATTGAGGGGCTTGAGGCTGGTGATACGGCCCTGCACGCCGTAAAGCTGGGCGTATTCCCCCATCACCTGGCGCAGCATGTAGGCGGGGTTCATCAGGGTCAGGCGTCGCCCCGATGGCGTCGTCAGGTCGCGTTCGCCGACATGGGCCAGCCCCGGATTGGGGGGCGTGGCAGGGTCCACCTCCACATAGACGCCGCCATGGCGCGACGCCCAATAGCGGATGGCCTGATCCTTGTTGAAGTGGATGCGGGCCTCACGCGCCGCCAGATCGCGGGCGTTTTCCCAGGTGTTGAACACGTTCCACGCGGTCGATGCGCTGACCACCACGGTCCAGGCCAGCGCCACCGCAACGGTGGCGCGGCCCAGACGGCGCAGACGGCTGCTTCTGCCGATGGGGCCGGAATCGGGCATGGTCGCTACCCCCAGGGATTTTCCCCGTCAGGGTAGAATAGCCCACCAGCGCCCCGCCCAGCAGTGTCATATCCTCAGGTCAGCCCTTCACGCCGAAGAGCACGTAATTGACGTCGAGATCGTTGGTTTCGTGCCATTCGTCCCGGAACGGCACATAGGCCATGCCCTTCTGCTCGCGCACCTCGACTCCGGCGGCGCGCAGGAAGGCGGCGAATTCCGACGGCTTGACGAACTTGCGCCAGTCATGGGTGCCGGCGGGCAGCCAACGCAATATATACTCGGCCCCCATCACCGCCAGCGCATAGGACTTGGTGGTGCGGTTCAGGGTGGCGCCGACGAAGGCGCCGCCCGGGCGCACCGCGCCGGCGGCCAGGGCGACGAAGCGGGCGGGATCGGGCACGTGCTCGATCACCTCCATGGTCAGCACCACGTCGAAGGAGCCGGCCGCCACATCCTCGGGGCCGCCCACCCGGTAGTCGATGGACAGGCCCGATTGCTCGGCATGCACCTTGGCGACGCCGATGTTCTTGTCGCCGGCATCCACGCCGGTCACGGCAAAGCCCATGCGGGCCAACGGCTCGCTGAGCAGGCCGCCGCCGCAGCCCACGTCCAGCAGCGTCAGCCCCTCGAACGGCCGCGCGGCCTCGGGGTCGCGGCCGAAATGCTCGGCCAGCTTGCGGCGCATGAAGGCCAGCCGGACGGGATTGAACTTGTGCAGCGGCTTGAACTTGCCCCACGGGTCCCACCAGGCTTCGGCCATGGCGGTGAATCGGGCGACCTCGTCCATCGAGGCCGTGCCTTCACGCTCACGGATTCGGGCGGGGGGCATGCGCTTGGGCGCGTTCGAATTCGGCATCGGGTGCTCCTAATGGCGCGGGCCGTTTCACGGGGCGGCCGCACTTGCTTCCAAGTTGGCGACAGAGTATGAAGAGGCGCCCTTCGGGCGGCAACGGGCAAACATAAGATTTCTGGAACCGACCTTAGGCGCGGAATCCTTAAGGAAGACGCCAGGTCAAAGAGGAATGCCTCATGGCTCGCATCGTCATGAAGTTCGGCGGGACCTCCGTCGGCGATATCGACCGTATCAAGAACGTGGCCAAGCGCGTCAAGCGCGAGGTCGAGGCCGGCAACCAGGTCGCCGTGGTGGTGTCCGCCATGTCGGGGGTCACCAACCAACTGGTTGACTGGTGCAAGCAGATGGCGCCGTTGCACGACGCCCGCGAATACGACCAGGTTGTGGCCACCGGCGAACAGGTGACCACCGGCCTGCTGTCGATCGGCCTGCAGGAATTGGGCGTGGACGCCCGCTCCTGGTGCGGCTGGCAGCTTCCCATCCATACCGACGGTGTGCATGGCAAGGCCCGCATTATGTCCATCGATACAGAGGACATGGTGCGCCGTATGGAAAAAGGCCAGGTCGCGGTGGTGGCAGGCTTTCAGGGCGTCGGCCCCGACAATCGGATCAGCACGCTGGGCCGAGGGGGATCGGATACCTCGGCGGTGGCGCTGGCGGCTGCCCTTTCGGCTGATCGCTGCGACATCTATACCGACGTTGACGGCGTCTACACCACCGATCCCCGTATCGTGAAATGCGCCAAGAAGCTCGATAAGATCACCTACGAGGAAATGCTGGAACTGGCCTCGGTGGGCGCCAAGGTCCTTCAGACCCGCTCGGTCGAGATGGCCATGAAGCACCGCGTGCGCGTGCAGGTTCTGTCCAGCTTCGAGGACAAGCCCGGTACTCTGGTTTGCGATGAGGATGAGATCGTGGAAAAGGAACTGGTGAGCGGCATCGCCTATAGCCGCGACGAAGCGAAGATCACGCTGATCAAGGTGCCGGACCGCCCGGGCGTCGCCGCGTCCATCTTCGGCCCGCTGGCGGATGCCGCCATCAACGTGGACATGATCGTGCAGAACGTGTCCGAGGACGGCAAGTCCACCGACCTGACCTTCACCGTCGGCAAGGCCGACCTGGAGCGCGCCAAGAAGGTGATCGAAGCCGCCAACCTGGGCTATGAGCGCCTGGCGGCCGACGCCAACGTGGTCAAGGTCTCGGTCATCGGCGTCGGCATGCGCAGCCATGCGGGCATCGCCCAAAAGATGTTCCACACCCTGGCCGCCGAAGGCATCAACATCCAGGTGATCTCCACCTCCGAGATCAAGATTTCGGTCCTGATCGAGGAGAAGTACACCGAACTGGCGCTGCGCGCGCTCCACACCGCCTACGGGCTGGACGCGGCGTAAAGGTCCAACCGACCGAGGGGGACTGGAATGGCCTTTCCGCGCGAATGCCTTGACCAGCTGTGGCAGCGCGGTCGTGATTTCCTGGGCACCGACATCGCCATCATGGGCGGCGCCATGTCCTGGATTTCCGAACGCCACCTGGTGGCCGCCATCTCCAATGCCGGTGGTTTCGGCGTCATCGCCTGCGGGTCGATGACGCCCGACCGCCTGGCCGAGGAAATCGCCGCCACCCAGGAGCTGACGGCCAAGCCGTTTGGCGTCAACCTGATCACCATGCACCCCGAATTGGACCGGCTGATCGACGTCTGCGGCGAGATGCAGGTCAGCCACATCGTGCTTGCCGGCGGTTTGCCCTCGGGCGCCTCGATCAAGCGGGCCAAGGAGACCGGCGCCAAGGTGCTGTGCTTTGCCCCCGCTCTGGTTCTGGCCAAGAAGCTGGTGCGCTCGGGCGCCGACGCCCTGGTGATCGAGGGCACCGAGGCCGGCGGCCATATCGGCCCCGTCGCCACCAGCGTGCTGGCCCAGGAAATCCTGCCGGAAATGGCGGCGCAGGTGCCGGTCTTCGTCGCCGGCGGCATCGGCCGCGGCGAGGCCGTCGTCGGCTATCTGGAGATGGGCGCGGCCGGCGTGCAATTGGGCACCCGCTTCGTCTGCGCCACCGAATGCGTGGCCCACCCCAAGTTCAAGCAGGCGTTCATCAAGGCCGCCGCCCGCGATGCCGTGCCCACCACCCAGGTGGACCCGGCCTTTCCGGTCATTCCGGTGCGCGCGCTGACCAACGAAGGCACCAAGCGCTTCATCGAGTTCCAGCACGAGGTCATCCGCCGCTACCGCGCGGGCGAGCTGGAGCAGAAGCAGGCCCAGCTCGAGATCGAGCATTTCTGGGCCGGCGCCCTCAAGCGCGCGGTGATCGACGGCGACGTGGAGAACGGCTCGGTCATGGCCGGGCAGAGCGTGGGGCTGGTCACCCGCGAACAGCCGGTGGCCGAAATCCTGGCCGAATTGGTCGGGCAGGCGGTCGAGGCGCTGGCCCAGCGCAATCCCAACCCCGAAGCGGTGGCGTGATGCAAGCGGCGGCGCCTTCCGTATCGCGCCGCCTTCTGGCGCGGCTGCGCGACGTTATGGCCGGCGGCGGCACGGCCGAGGAACGCCTGGACAAGGTGGTGACGCTGATCGCCGCCGACATGGTGGCCGAGGTGTGCTCGTGCTACGTCATGCGCGCGGGCGAGGTGCTGGAGCTTTTCGCCACCGAGGGTCTGAAGAAAACCGCGGTGCACAAGACCCGCCTCAGGGTCGGCGAAGGTCTGGTGGGCGACATCGCCGCCCATGCCCGGCCGCTGGCGCTGGCTGACGCCCAGGCCCACCCCATGTTCGCCTATCGCCCGGAAACCGGCGAAGAACTGTTCCATTCGCTGATGGGCGTGCCGATCATCCGTGCCGGCCGCGTCATCGGCGTGCTGGTGGTGCAGAACCGCACCATGCGCCACTACACCGACGAGGAAATCGAGACCCTCGAAACGGTGGCCATGGTGCTGGCCGAGCTGGTCGCCTCGGGCGAGCTGGTCAACCGCGAGGAACTGGTCCCGGTGGACGGCAACGCCCTGCTGCCGCTGAGGCTTGAGGGCATCAAGCTGAACGCCGGCGTCGGCATCGGCATCGCCGTGCTGCACCAGCCGCGCATCACCATCCGCCGCCTGGTGGCCGAAGACCCCGAGGTGGAGCTGGAGCGGCTGCGCGCGGCCCTGGCCGGCATCAAGAACGCGCTCGACGAGCTGTTCTCGCGCCCCGAGATGCGCGACGGCGAACATCGCGACGTGCTTGAAACCTATCGCATGTTCACCGAGGACAAGGGCTGGCTGGGCAAGATCAGCGAGGCCATCCGCTCGGGCCTGACCGCCGAAGGCGCGGTGCAGAAGGTGCATGACGACATGCGCGCGCGCATGAGCCAGATCACCGACCCATATTTGCGCGAACGCCTGCACGATTTCGAGGATTTGGCCAACCGCCTGCTGCAGCATCTGTCGGGCGAGGAGGACACCATCCGCGGCGAACTGCCCGCCGACGCCATCCTGATCGCGCGGACCATGGGGCCCATGGACCTGTTCGATTACGACCCCAAGCGGCTGCGCGGACTGGTGCTTGAGGAAGGCTCGCCCACCATGCACGTCGCCATCGTCGCGCGCGCGCTGGACATTCCGGTGGTCGGCCGCGCCAAGGAGGTGCTGGACAAGGTCGAGGCGCTGGACCCGGTCATCGTGGACGGCGACAACGGCCAGGTGTTCGTGCGCCCCAGCGACGACATTCGCGACATCTTCTCCGACGCCATCGTCCAGCGCCAGGAGCGCGCCGCCCATTACGCGTCCCTGCGCGACCTGCCGGCGGTCACCCGCGACGACGTCAAGGTCAAGCTGATGATGAATGCCGGCCTGCTGCTGGACATGAGTCATCTGCAGGATTCCGGGGCCGACGGCATCGGGCTGTACCGCACCGAGCTGCCGTTCATGGCGCGCTCGTCCCTGCCGGACGTGGCGGCCCAGACCCTGCTGTACCGCAAGATCCTGGATCAGGCCGAGGGCAAGCCGGTGGTGTTTCGCGCGCTCGACGTGGGCGGCGACAAGATCCTGCCGTACTGGAACCCGTACGAGGAAGACAACCCGGCGCTGGGCTGGCGCTCCATCCGCATCACGCTGGACCGCCCGGCGGTGCTGCGCCACCAGTTGCGCGCCCTGCTGCGGGCGGCGGTCGGCCGCGAATTGCGCCTCATGTTCCCCATGATCGCCGAGGTGGCCGAACTGGTGCAGGCGCGCCGCATCCTGGACCTGGAGATCGAACGCGAGCGCGCACTCGGTCACCCGCTGCCCGAGCGCGTCAAGGTCGGCACCATGCTGGAGGTGCCCGCGCTGGCCTTCCAGATGGACGCGCTGCTGCCGCTGGTGGATTTCGTCTCCATCGGCTCGAACGACATGACCCAGTTCCTGTTCGCGGTGGACCGCGGCAATCCCCGCATCGCCGAGCGCTACGACGCGCTGGCGCCGGGCATGCTGACCTTCATCCGCTATGTGGCGGGCAAGTGCGAGGCGGCGCAGGTGCCGCTGTCGGTGTGCGGAGAGATGGCCGGACGCCCGCTGGAGGCCATGGCGCTGATCGCCTGCGGGGTGCGCATCCTGTCGGTGGCGTCGCCGTCCATCGGCCCGGTGAAGACGATGATCCGCACGCTGGAGGTGGCGCCGGTCAGGGCCTATCTGGACGGATTGCTGCGCTCTCCCGACCGCAGCTTGCGCGACAAGCTCAAGAGTTTCGCCATCGACCACGGCGTGGTGCTTTAACTCAGCCCTTGGGCCGGCGGGTGGTTGCCACCCCGCCCGACCTTTTGATACACAAGGGCTCGGCCTTCGTTTTCCCCATTATTTCCGGGAAGGGTCATTGATCGTGGCCAACAGCACGCAAGACACTGTGAATTTGACGCAGGGCGCCCCCACCGTCGCGGTCGGGCAAAGCCTGAAGACCGCGCGCGAGTTGACGGGCAAGGGCATCGACGAGGTGGCCGAGCATCTGCGCATCCGCCAGCCCTTCCTGCAAGCGCTGGAGGACGGTCGCCACAAGGACTTGCCGGGCGGCACCTATGCGGTGGGCTTCCTGCGCACCTATGCCGAGTTCCTGGGCCTGGATGGCGAGGAGATGGTCCGCCGTTTCCGCGCCGAGGCAGCCGGCGAGCTGAACGCGCGGTCGGAACTGGTCTTCCCCTCGCCGGTGTCCGAGGGCCGCATTCCCGGCGGCGCCGTGCTGTTCCTCGGCCTGCTGCTGGCAGGTCTGGCCTATGGCGGCTGGTATTTCCTGTCGTCGCGCCATAACGAGGTGGCCGAGATGGTGCCGCCGCTGCCCGACCGGCTGGCCTCGGCGCTGAACCGCCCGGCCACCGTGACCGGCGACGCCGCCAAGCCGGCCGATGCCGGTGCCGCCAAGCCGGAAGAGGCCGCCAAACCCGAGGAGGCCGAGCCGGCCGCCAAGGGCGAGGACGCCTCGGCCTCGGCTTCGGCCTCCGCCCCTGCCCCGGTGCCCGCCGCCAGGGACGAGGTGGTGCCGCCGTCCGAGGAAGAGGACGCCAAGCCCTCCGCGCCGGCCGCCCCGGCGGCCGCCAAGGTCGAGGCGCCGAAGCCGGAACCGGTCAAGCCGGACGCCGCCAAGCCGGCGGCGCCCGTGACCGCCCAGCCGCAGCAGCCGGCTGCCGTGCCCCCCCCTGCCCCCGCGCCCCAAGCGACGG